>CAZCRJ010000619.1:0-2164 GCA_964501015.1 uncultured Roseivirgaceae bacterium
GAAAATTGCATTGCGGGCATAGGCTGTTGTGGTGGGCAATATGGAGTAATACGTCTCTTCTCCTGTTATCGTGAAGTACTCTTCCAGTATTGGTTCAAGCACCTTCCATTGATCGAATCGAAGGTTGTCTATTACCATCATAAAGACAGGAGTACCCTTCCCCAACTCTGGAAAAACCTTCTTTTTCATCAATTGATGAGACAAAAGTGGTTTTGGAGCATTGGCATCATTAAGCCACTTGTCATAATTTCGAATTACAAACTTTGCAAAATTCGCGTTCGCCTCCATTTTCTGAGCTTCAAGTACTTCACGCATATCGGAATTGTCCGATTGGTCTAGCTGAAGTTCCCAATGCACTAATTTCTTATAAATGTCAGCCCACTGATCATGGTTCATTTCCTCCATGAAAGCCATGCTGATTTTACGGAATTCCTGCTGGTAGGATTGATTTGTTTTTTCAATAATCAACCGCTTATTCTCCAGGATTTTCTTCACCGAAAGTAGAATCTGGTTAGGATTAAGGGGTTTAATCAGGTAATCGGCAATCTGTGCACCAATTGCCTCCTCCATGATTTGTTCCTCCTCATTTTTGGTAATCATTACAACTGGCAAATTTGGCTTGTTGCTTTTAATCTGATCCAGTGCCTCCAATCCGGATAAGCCCGGCATATTTTCGTCAAGAAATACAACATCAAATTGTTTTTCGGCACAAAGTTCAACGGCATCGGAGCCATTATTTACTGGGGTAATGTCATACCCACGTTGTTCAAGGAACAAAATATGCGGTTTCAATAAATCAATTTCATCGTCTGCCCACAAAATGCTATATCTTTGCATATCCTGATTTTTTTACGAAGTTAAAGAATATCATCATCCCACTTGAACAAAAAGAAAATAATCAATGACCCGGTTTACGGATTTATCAAGATCCCGGGTGAATTAGTCTTTGATATCATTCAACATCCTTGGTTTCAACGGCTCAGGCATATTAAGCAACTTGGCTTAACTGACCTGGTTTACCCTTCTGCACAACATACCCGATTTCAACATGCACTTGGTTCGATGCACCTAATGGGCTGGGCGCTCACTACTCTGCGTGATAAAGGAATTGAAATTAGTCAGCAGGAATTTGAAGCAGCGCAACTTGCAATCCTGATGCATGATATCGGCCATGGCCCTTTTTCACATGCACTGGAAGACTCCCTCCTTACAGGCATTAAGCACGAAAGTCTCTCCTATCTTTTCATGGAACAGCTTAATAAGCAATTCAATGGTTCACTTGATCTTGCACTGAAGATTTTCAGAAACAGTTACAAGCGTAAATTTTTCAATCAGCTGGTGTCCAGTCAACTGGATATTGACCGATTGGATTATCTGAAACGGGACAGTTTTTTTAGTGGTGTTCCCGAAGGCAGCATTGGTGTTGACCGCATATTAGCCATGCTAAATGTGTACCGCGACCAGTTGGTGGTTGAAGAAAAAGGAATTTACAGTATCGAAAATTTCCTGAACGCCCGAAGGCTGATGTATTGGCAGGTGTACCTTCATAAAACTACCGTGAGTGCAGAGCGCATGGTGGTTAACCTCATTAGACGAGCGCAATACTTGGTAAAGGCTGGAGAAATCGTTCCGGCTAGTGCTGCGTTGGATTTCTTTCTTAAAAACTCTGTTACACTCCAGGATTTCCGGGAAAATTTATCAACCCTGTTGTATTTTGGAAAACTCGATGATCAGGATATATGGGGAGCCGTTAAACGATGGCTTACTCATGATGATTTTATTTTAGCAACACTTTCTGCAATGCTGTATGAACGTAAATTATTCCAGATTGTATTGAGCACAGAATCGATTCGAAAAATACAAGTAGAATCTGTGAAGGCAGCCATTAGTGAAACCTTTGGAACACTGCGTTCAGAATCCTCCTATCTTTTTTCGCATGGCACGGTCACTAATGAAGCATACACTGAAGGCCAGAAAATCAACATTCTTATGAAGTCCGGTGAAGTTGTTGACATTGCACAGGCTTCGGATCTTCCCAGCATCAAGGCCATCAGTAAAATCGTGAAAAAAAACTATCTCTGCTGGCCTAAAAATGTATATTTGTAAGAATAGGTGATTGGAAATCAACCGATATGGTGAACTTCTTCCGGTCACATTTTTTACA
>CAZCRJ010000620.1:0-1482 GCA_964501015.1 uncultured Roseivirgaceae bacterium
ATCTGCAGCACGTATAAGGTTGTTTCCATTATAATAGAGTGTGTCTTTATGTAAGGCACTAACAGGCGATTGATTTACTACTATGGTTCCATCGTTGTACGCAATCGCCAGCGTGCTTCTGGGCTCCGATACTTTCGTATTGCGGTAAAATCCTTCCCAGGCTTTTGCATCCGTTTCAGAAAGCGAAATGAATTCCAGAGTTTTCTGCTGAACGGTTGGTTCTTTCCCCAGGAAAATTTCAGCAATATCACGACCTGTACGAGTGGGATTGAAAGAAGCATCATTACTTAAGAGCACTACCGACAATTTCATTGTTGGGTAGTATGCCAGCCAGGCGCGGTAACCAGCCGTGGCACCACTGTGACTGATTTCAGGATAGCCGTTCACTATGCCATTGGTCAATCCTGCAGCATAGCTGATTTCACTTCCATCATTCAGTATTCCTTTTTTTATACGGAGTTGGGCAATTTCACTTCCGAAAAGTTCATGGGTTTCGAGAAGTTGATTCCAGCGGAGCAAATCAGAAGTGGTCGTTAATAATCCTCCGGGTCCGTGCACATTTTCAAAAGGCATGTTTTGTAGGTAGGTTCCCTTGTCGGCACTGTAGGCGATTGCCCGGTTTGCGACAACTTCACGGAAATCGGAGCGCCATTTGGTATGCTTCATGCCCAGGGGCTCAAACAAACGCCTGGCAGTAAACTCAGCAAAGGATTGGCCGGAAACGCGCTCAATAATCAGCACCAACATAACATAGTTTGAGTTGCTGTACGAGTATTCACTGCCTGGAGTGAAGTTCGAAGACTTTTGTCTGAACACTACATCGAAACTCAGCTCCTGCGTATACACGCGTGTTGTGCGTGGCCAGCCGGTTACACTATAGACCACACCCCAATCTTTCAGTCCGCTGGTGTGGTTGAGCAAATGCTGAATGGTAATGGGCCTTTCATAAACCGGTAGTTCTGGTACGTATTTACGCACATCATCCTGTAGGTTAAGCTTACTTTCTTTGACCAGCAGCAGAATGGAGGCAGCTGTAAATTGCTTGGAAACAGACCCGTTTTCAAAAATTGTTTCCGGTGTATTGGGGATTGCATGCTCCAGATTGGCTAACCCAAAAGCTTTGCTATAAAACAGGTTCCCATTTTTTGAAATGGCAACCGAAACACCGGGTGTAGCATTATGATACGATGCAAACAAAGCATCAATACGGTTCAGGGTATCGATAGTCTGGCCTACCACAAGGTGAGCCGCAATCAGTAAAACGAATAGACTTTTGCTTTTCATTTGTGCGGAGTGATTTGATTATGAAGATTGCTGAATGATGGCTACTGATTATTTCGCCTTTTTTTTCTCCACCATAGATAACCGATTACCATAACGACAGGCAATACCACATAGAGTACAATATTCAATGGATCAGTAAAGTCGGTTGGTTCACTCCGGTTTGGGATATCCTGTGGGATTTGGGGAAAGGCAGGCAAT
>CAZCRJ010000620.1:1492-1782 GCA_964501015.1 uncultured Roseivirgaceae bacterium
TCCAGACAGCCTTACGATAAATAAATTTTCGAAGTGAAGTTGTTTTGGTTTCCATCTACTAAAAGTACAGAAAACGCACTAAAAACCCCGGTTTATTCCGGGAGCGGATATCCCGATAGAAAATTTCATCAGATCAATCCTGACAAAAATCACCCCTACGGTATTACCAAAGTCAGGTTTCACCATAATAGGTACTTCTATTTTTAGAACATTATTTTCAAAAATACTCTATACCTCAGCCTATGGAACTCGAAAGATTCAGTTACGACAACAAAATTGTAAAGGCCGTC
>CAZCRJ010000620.1:1817-2164 GCA_964501015.1 uncultured Roseivirgaceae bacterium
TTCATCATCGCCACGGTGGTCTTTGGCCTGGTGGGTATGCTGGTGGGCCTCACGGCTGCCATTCAGCTCTTTTACCCCATTTTTAACTTTGATTTGCAGTACACCACATTCGGGCGAATTCGTCCACTGCACACCAATGCGATCATTTTCGCGTTTGTGGGAAACGCCATGTTTGCCGGGGTATACTACTCCATGCAACGCCTCCTGAAAACACGCATGTTCAGCGATATACTGAGCTGGATAAATTTCTGGGGATGGCAGCTGATTATACTGGCAGCGGCAATTACTTTACCGCTTGGCATTACTTCTTCAAAAGAATATGCCGAACTTGAATGGCCGATTGATAT
>CAZCRJ010000621.1:0-2161 GCA_964501015.1 uncultured Roseivirgaceae bacterium
ATCACCTTAAATTCCTTATCCGGATGCTTCTCGGTTAAGTGCACCAGGGTATGTATGGTATAATTTGGTTTGGGCAAATGAAACTCCACATCCGAAACCTGGAAGTTATAATTATCATAGGCTGCAGCGCGTACCATGTCGTACCGGTCGAAATCATGGAGTAAACCCTTACTTGTTTTAAAGGGATTTTGGGGGGTGACAATAAACCATATCTTTTCCAAATCGGTTGTTTCTACCATGATGTTGGCAATAATCATGTGCCCGGTATGAACGGGATTGAAGGAGCCAAAGAAAAGTCCGATTTTTTTCACGCAACAAGATTTTAGGATAGTAAACTCCTGTGGAGATTACGTGTACGCTAAATGCTATTCGACTTTAAATTCATCATATAAACGTTGTGCTTCTGCCAACGATTGCTCAAGATCTTCATTTACCAAAACCACATCAAATTTATCCGCAAAGGTCATCTCAAATTTGGCTTTGAACAACCGTTGAGACATGCTGGCGTGCGATTCCGTGCCACGGTTTTGAAGACGTTGTTCGAGTAATTCAAGGGAAGGGACTTTCACGAATATTGCCAGTGCATTATCTCCAAAATATTTTTTTAATGTAAGTCCACCTTTTACATCAACATCAAAAATGACATTTTTTCCTTCATTCCAAATACGTTGAATTTCAGATTTTAACGTGCCATAGTAATTTCCTTCATACACTTCTTCCCATTCAATAAATTCCTGATTATCGATGCGGGCTTTAAATTCATCAGGGGTAAGAAAATAGTAATCTTCTCCGTGTTGTTCCTTTCGTCCTCGTTTATCGCGGGTTGATGCTGAGATAGAGAAGCCGAGGTCTGGATTATGTTCCAACAGATATTTAACAATAGTTGTTTTTCCCGAACCAGAAGGTGCGCTGAAAATAATTGCCTTCCCAGTCATTAATGCGCCAGATTTTGACTGATCTGAGTTTTAATTTTATCAATTAATTCAGGAGGAGCTCCGTTTCCTGAACACTTAGATTTTAATAATGCCTTTACGGTTAAATCCAGGCTATACGACTGATAACAAGGCATGCATTCATCAAGGTGTTCTTTAAACTGTTTTTGTTCCTCGGGCGTGGCATCGCCATCCAGAATGAGTTGAAGCAATTCCATACAGGAACTGACTTTACCAGAGTTGGGTTTGTTAGTAGAATCAGGCATAGGCTTAAGGGTTATTGTATCCCATTTTTTTGGCGTATACATTTAACTTCTCCTTTAGCAGGTTGCGCGCGCGGTGAAGCCGGCTACGTACCGTACCAATAGGAATATCCAGTATTTTTGCCATTTCATCGTATTTAAATCCTTCCAAGTCACAAAGAATAATCACCGTTCTGAAATCAACATCCAATGAATTCAGCGCATTGGAGATTTCATCCCCAATCATATCCTGAAGCGATTCCACTCTCAGATCGGGTGTAATCTGCCGGTCAACATCATCGGAATTATAATACGCTTCAACTTCCTGATAATCGACTTTGGCCGGTTCTTTACTCTTTTTCCGGTAGTCGTTAATGAAACTGTTTTTTAAAATCCGAAACAGCCACGCCTTTGCATTAGTTCCTTGTTCGAAAGAATCAATAAACCTAAAGGCTTTTAAGTATGTGTCCTGCACCAGGTCATTAGCATCATCCTGGTCAAACGTCAGCCGATAGGCAAAATTATACATGGAGTTAATATGGGGCATGAACTCCTTATCGAAGATTTCCAACTTCTCCTTTTCGGCATAAGTTTGACGTGGGGCGTTTTGTCCTTCTTCGAAAGTCATGACGGCAAAAGTAATTTATAGAAATGGAACTTTATGCTAGAAATAGTTATTTGTTAGCCACTTCGCAATAAATATCGCGTAAGTTTTGATGCATTTGTTGCATGGTAAATTGTTTTTCCACTTTAGCTCTGGCTGCTTTGCCCAATGCCTGGCACAAATCCTTGTTATGATACAACCGAAGTAATTCCTGTGATAGTGATTCAGTATCCCGTTCGTCAACTAATACTCCGCTCACTTCATTTTCTATCGCTAATGGTATTCCCGCATGTCGTGTTGAAATAATCGCTCTACCCATGGCCATAGCTTCGAGTAAACCTACCGGCAGCCCCTCCGTCTCTCCATTACTGGCAGTGCGGCTG
>CAZCRJ010000622.1:0-2156 GCA_964501015.1 uncultured Roseivirgaceae bacterium
ATAAGATATAGGGCGTGCCTGTTTCAATTTGGGATTCTAGAATCTCAAACCATAAATCCTGTGCTTTTATTTGCTTGCGGGCTTTGCCTTCCTTCTCATATTTATCATACAGGCGCTCAAATTCTTCGCCCCAAACTTCTGCGAGTCCGGGTGCTTCGTTCGGGCAAAACAACGACCACATTTCATTGTTCTCCACACGCAGCATGAACAGGTCAGGAATCCACATAGCGTAGAACAGATCGCGCGCACGCATCTCTTCTTTGCCGTGGTTTTTCTTTAGTTCGAGGAAATCGAAAATATCCGCATGCCAGGGCTCAAGGTAAATGGCAAAGCTTCCTTTGCGTTTGCCTCCTCCCTGATCAACGTACCGTGCAGTCATGTCGAAGTTGCGAAGCATGGGAACAATTCCATTGGATGTTCCACCTGTTCCTTTGATATAGGATCCTTTTGCCCGCACATTGTGGATGCTCAAGCCAATACCTCCGGCCGACTGTGAAATTTTTGCGCACTGTTTCAGCGTATCATAAATTCCATCAATGCTGTCATCCTTCATGGTTAACAGAAAGCATGACGAAAGCTGGGGCTTGGGTGTTCCAGCATTAAATAAAGTAGGCGTTGCGTGTGTAAACCACTTTTCAGAAAGCAGATTATAGGTTTCAATGGCAGCGGCTATGTCTTCACCATGAATACCTACGGCCACACGCATAAGCATGTGTTGAGGGCGCTCCACTACTTTACCGTCTACCTTCATTAAGTAGGAGCGTTCCAGTGTTTTAAAACCAAAGAAGTCATAGCTGAAGTCGCGATCGTAAATGATGGCTTCATCCAGTTCGGCTGCGTGATCGCGCACCACCTTCCAGGTCTCCTTGGAAACCAGGGGAGCATTCTCACCTGTTTTCGGATCCACGTAGGTATACAGGCGCTTCATCGTATTGGAAAACGACTTGCTGGTAACCTTGTGCAGATTCGAAATTGCCAAACGTGCAGCCAACTTGGCGTAGTCCGGATGTTTGGTGGTCATGGCTGCAGCGGTTTCAGCAGCGAGGTTGTCCAACTGGATCGTGCTGACCCCATCGTACAAACCATTAATAACTTTCATGGCAATCTCTACCGGGCTTACGTACTTGTTGTCAAGGCCGTAACAAAGTTTTTCTATGCGCGCGGTGATTTTGTCAAATTTTACAGACTCTCTGCGTCCGTCTCTCTTTATGACAAGCATGCTGTAGTGTTTTTTTAGCGTTTAAAAAGTGTGTTGAAGATATTAAAAATCTTCGTTGAGTGAAAACTTTGGAGACGTTTCTTTATCAGAACTATTCAATACTCCGGCTTTCTGGTATTCGGCTACCCGCTTTTCAAAGAAATTCGTTTTACCGCTAAGGGAAATCATGTCCATGAAGTCGAACGGGTTGGTGGCTCCATAGATTTTCTTTCCGATCAATTCATTGAGCAACCGGTCAGCCACAAACTCAATATACTGACGCATGAGTTCTGCGTTCATGCCAATCAGGTTTACGGGAAGGGCATCGGTTACAAAATCCTTTTCGATTTCAACAGCATCTTTAATGATATCAATGACCGTTTGTTCAGGGAGTTTGTTCACCACGTGGTTCATGTACAGGTGACAGGCAAAATCGCAGTGCAGGCCTTCATCGCGCGAGATCAATTCATTCGAGAAACTCAAGCCAGGCATTAAGCCGCGCTTCTTTAACCAGAAGATGGAACAGAACGAGCCGGAGAAGAAGATACCCTCTACTGCAGCAAAGGCGATCAGACGTTCCTGAAACGATCCCTTGTCAATCCACCGCAACGCCCAGTGCGCTTTCTTCGTCACGCAGTCCATGGTTTCAATGGCATGGAACAGCATGTCCTTTTCCTTAGGGTCTTTTACGTAGGTGTCTATTAATAAGGAGTACGTTTCAGAGTGAATATTTTCTATAGCAATCTGGAAGCCGTAGAAAAATTTTGCCTCGGTGTATTGTGTTTCAGAAACGAAATGCTCGGCAAGGTTTTCATTCACGATACCATCGCTGGCAGCAAAGAATGCCAGAACGTGCTTGATAAAGTGACGCTCGCCATCGTTTAGGTTTTCCCAATCGGTTAGATCCTGGCTCAGGTCAATTTCTTCGGCTGTCCAGAAACTGGCTTCTGCCTGTTTA
>CAZCRJ010000623.1:0-2135 GCA_964501015.1 uncultured Roseivirgaceae bacterium
CTAGTAAACCAAATGATTTTGATCAGGATTGCCTTTCGGATTTATTAGATCCGGATGATGATAATGACGGAATACCCGATACGGAAGACCCCTTTGCGTGGGATCCGAATAATGGAATGACCACAACCCTTCCGATTTTCTACCCCTTGTTAAATGGCGATCCAGGATTTGGATTTTATGGACTGGGATTTACTGGTCTGATGACTAACAAAGTAAGCGATTACCTGGACTTGTTTGATGCAAAGGATCCTGATTTGATTATGGGAGGTGCAGTTGGAATTGCCACCGTACCAGCAAATTCCGGATCGGCAAAAACCAATAACCAGGAGTATGCTTTTCAGTTTGGTGTTAAGGTAGATCCTTCCGATGGTCTGTTTAACGTTAAAACAAAATTACAGGGTACTCCTTTTTTCAATGGAATTCCGATTAACCAATTGCAGGATCAAACTCAGGGCCTTTATATTGGAAATGGAGACCAACAGAATTATCTAAAATTTGCCTTAGCGGCTAACAATGGAAATCCAGGTCTGCTTGTATATGGTGAAAATAATGGATCAGTTTTTATTGATCAGGTTACACCCGTTGCCAATATTTTAACAACGGGTATTGTTTATTTGAATTTCGAAATTGATCCTATCGCATCATCGGTACAGTTGTATTATCAAACTGCAACTGATCCAGAACGATTGGTATTTGGATCACCAATATCCTTGCCCTCATTCTTTACCACTATTCTGGCCGGAGATAAGGCACTGGCTGTTGGAATAATTGCAAGTTCAGGAAATGGTCCGGAATTTTCTGCAAGCTGGGATTTCATAAACATCACAACCTCTAGTCCGTATGTCAATGAAGATGCTCCCACTTTTTACAACCGCTTCGTAGGCAACCCAACAAATCCCTTTACCCTCAACCTTACTACAATATTTAGTGATGATGAAGGTGCTGAAAACCTCACCTATGAAATACTTTCTGTTGAAAATAATTCTTTCATTGATACTTATTCAGTAATAGATGGTTTGTTAACGATCAATTTTAAGAATAATGAATTAGGTTCTGCGAAGGTGATAGTGAAGGCAATAGATCTGGATGGTTTTAGTGTAACCTACGAATTTCTAATGCAGGTTATTCCTGAGCCTTCGGCAATCGTTCTAATTAATAGTGGTGGAAATGCCTATGGATCATGGTCACCAGACACGTATTTCTCTGGTGGATTCTTGTATTCGAGGGTGATACCCATTGACAATACAACGGATGATGCACTTTACCAGACTGAACGCTGGGGACAAACCATCACGTATCAAATACCAATTCCAAAAACCGGTTATTATCGAGCAAATTTACATTTTGCTGAAATATACCATGGTATCAGTACCGCTCAGGGGATTGGAGCGAGGGTTTTTAATGTGACTGCTGAAGGTCAAACCCGGTTAAGTAATTATGATATATTTAAAGAGGCTGGAGGATCAGCCAAAGCCATAATTGAAAAAATTGATTCAATTTATGTTTCAGACGGAAACCTGACACTAGTATTAACATCGGTAGTGGATAATGCAAAAATCAGCGCTATTGAGATAGCCGAATATACGGTTACGCCAATTGCAAATGTGGCTCCTGTGGTTGAGAACCCAGGTGACAGGTATATTTATGAAGGGCAGTCCGTGTCCATACAAGTTATTGCTTCTGATTTAAATTTTGGAGATGTGCTCACCTATAGTGCTACAGGTCTGCCAGCTTCGTTGGTACTAAATCCATCAACAGGGTTAATTACCGGAACTATCGAAGTCAATGCCAATACCTTTCCTGTTACCTTAACAGTCAGTGACGGTAATGGAGGTATAGCTCAGGTGAATTTCACTATACATGTAGTTGTGCCAGGAAATTATTCTTTCCGAATCAATTCCGGAGGAAGTAGTCAAACCTATGGGAGTGAAGTTTGGGCATCGGACGTATTCTTTCAGGATGGACGGGCTGTAACATTTTTAGAAGAAATTGAACAAACTGATAAAGACGAGTTGTATCAGACAGAACGAAGTGGAACCACCGTGAATTATGAAATTACAATGCCAGGTCCGGGAACATACAACGTAATGCTGCATTTTGCTGAACTTTAGTGGGACTTAACCGGCCACCGCTTT
>CAZCRJ010000624.1:0-2134 GCA_964501015.1 uncultured Roseivirgaceae bacterium
TGCTGAATATAAAAATTACGGAACAGGTGCCGCTGTGGGTAACCGTGTTGCCTGGTCGAAGCAATTAACAAAGAAGGAAGCAAAGCAGTACACGTTTAAAACTATTTTTCGCGACTGGAATCCGGAAGACAAGAAGTAATGAATAGGGTAGCAATCATAATTTTATTTAGTGTGATATCATTCGCACACCAGAGTTATTCGCAATCCATTTGGGTTAGTGATCAGGGAAATGGAACGTATAAAAATCCCATTCTCTATGCTGATTTTTCCGATCCGGATGTGTGCAAAGTTGGCAGTGATTTTTACATGACAGCCTCTTCGTTTAACTGTGTTCCTGGTTTACCCATTTTGCATTCTAAAGACTTGGTGAACTGGCGGTTGATCAATTATGCGCTACCCACGCTTTCGTATGCTCAAGGTTTTGATAAACCTCAACATGGAAAAGGCGTATGGGCACCATGTATTCGTTTTTATAACGATGAGTTTTATATATACTTCCCCGATCCGGATCACGGCATCTACATGACCAAAACAAAAGACCCGGCCGCTGCATGGTCGGAGCCGGTGTTGGTAAAAGCTGGTAAGGGCCTGATTGATCCTTCACCATTGTGGGATGATGATGGAAAGGTTTATCTCACGTATGCTTTTGCTGGCAGTCGTGCAGGGATTAAAAGTCTGCTCATGGTGTGTTCCATGAATGAAGACGGAACGAAAACACTGGGCGATGATGCCATTGTGTTTGATGGACACGATGAACACCCAACAGTGGAAGGTCCGAAGTTTTACAAGCGAAATGGATACTACTTCATCTTTGCACCTGCTGGTGGTGTGGCTACTGGTTGGCAGTTGGTGTTACGTGCAAGACATCCGTTTGGTCCGTATGAACATAAGGTAGTGATAGACCAGGGGTCAACTGAGGTGAATGGTCCGCACCAGGGAGCATGGGTTGAATTGGATAATGGCGAGCACTGGTTCCTTCATTTTCAGGATAAAGGTGCGTACGGGCGCATTGTTCATTTACAACCGATGGTTTGGAAAAACGATTGGCCGGTGATTGGCGCTGATGTTAAGAAATCAGGAAAAGGAGAACCGGTGGCAAAACATCGCAAACCCGATGTAGGAAAAACCTATGCAGTTACAGCCCCATCGGAATCGGATGAGTTTGATGCGCGTACGGTAGGCCTGCAATGGCAATGGCATGCCAATCCACAACCGTATTGGGTTTACCCGGTGGCTGAGAAAAGTTACCTGAGAATGTTTTCAGTGCCCATGCCAGTCGGTGCAAAAAGTTTTTGGGATGTGCCCAATTTGTTGCTACAAAAATTTCCGGCTCCTGCGTTTCAGGTAACAACCAAACTCACTTTTGTACCTAGATTTGAAGGTGAACAAACTGGGCTAATTATTATGGGTAGAGACTACTCCCGGTTAACCATCACGAATAAAAACGGGAAGTTGTTTATCAGTCTGATTTCATGCACCAATGCCGACAAAGGAAACGAAGAAACTTCCTTAGATGAAATTCCTGTTAGTAAATCAACGGTGTACCTGCGCGTACAGGTGGGTAAAAACGCTGAGTGCAAATTCAGCTATAGCGAAGATGGTAAGACGTTTAAGTTGGTAGGCAATTCTTTTAAAGCACGTGAAGGCATGTGGATAGGAGCAAAGATTGGGTTGTTTTGTGTGCGGGAAGGCATCACCAACGATGCCGGGCACGTAGATGTAGATTGGTTTAGGGTTGAATGAGGTAGTACTATTTAATGGTTTAGAGGAAAATTCTCGTTAGCCAACAGTTTCATGAAATCATTTAAGCAGTCTTTTTTGTCGGGGTGAATAAAAGACCGTCATGCATGCAATCTTGTATATATGAAAAAACTGCTTGCAATGATTCTTTAGTCAGGCGTGGAAAATTTTCAAGAATTTCGTTTTCAGTCCATCCTTGAGCCAGAAGTCCAACGATATGCTCAACTGAAATCCTTGTCCCTTTTATTGTTGGTTTCCCTAAAAGGACGTCCTTATCTGATACTATATGGTCTTGCCAATTCATAGTCCAAATTTAACACTTTTTACTCACTTTTTTTGGGTGGATTCAATGTTCGAACGCAACATTTACAAATATAGAAAAGAGCATTAATGT
>CAZCRJ010000625.1:0-2129 GCA_964501015.1 uncultured Roseivirgaceae bacterium
TGGCATTCCGGGCAGCCATCAATCGCCCCGGAATTGAAATCGTTGGAATCAACGACTTACTCGAGGCAAACTACATGGCGTATATGCTTAAATATGATTCAACCCATGGCCGCTTTGACGGAACAGTTGATGTAGTGGACGGACATCTGGTGGTGAACGGAAAGAAAATCCGTGTTACCTCCGAGAAAGATCCTGCTAACCTAAAGTGGAATGAAGTAGGTGCTGAGATTATCATTGAATCAACGGGTCTGTTCCTTACCCAGGTTGATGGACAAAAACATATTGCTGCTGGTGCCAAGAAAGTAGTATTTTCTGCTCCTGCCAAAGATGACACCCCCACCTTTGTGATGGGCGTAAACCATAAAGAACTAAAGGCAGAACATACCATTGTATCGAACGCTTCCTGCACCACCAATTGCCTTGCACCCATTGCAAAAGTATTGAACGACAACTTTGGTATTCTGGAAGGATTGATGAGTACTGTGCATGCTGTCACCGCAACCCAAAAGACAGTAGATGCTCCTTCAGCAAAAGACTGGCGTGGCGGACGTGGCGCATATCAAAATATTATTCCATCGTCTACCGGTGCCGCCAAAGCAGTAGCGCTCGTAATCCCAGCCTTGAAAGGAAAGCTTACCGGCATGTCGTTCCGTGTGCCCGTTGCCAACGTTTCGGTTGTGGATCTGACCGTGCGCCTGGAAAAACCTGCTTCCTACGATCAGGTAAAAGCTGCGATGAAAGCTGCTTCCGAAGGTGATATGAAAGGCATATTAGGGTATACAGAGGATGATGTAGTATCTACAGATTTTATTGGTGATCCCCGCGCTTCCATTTTCGATGCGAAGGCAGGCATTGCGCTCAATGACCGGTTTGTAAAAGTGGTTTCCTGGTATGATAATGAGTGGGGCTATTCGAATAAACTTATAGATTTAGCTCAGGAAGTTGCAAAGTTTTAAGTTTCTGAAATTCACCTTGAAAAAAGCCCCGGTTTGGGGCTTTTTTTTGCACTTTTTACTTTGTCGTTTTGTATCCCACTATGGTAGACCCCCTTTTTAGCTTGAATTCACGTATCTTCGTTGTATGGCTGATTATTACAGCATATTGGGAATTGAGCGGACAGCCGATGCTTCTCACTTGAGGGCAGCGTATAAGCGACTGGCACTTACCTGGCATCCGGACCTTAATCCCGGCAACCCCGAAGCTGAAGAAAAGTTTAAAGCCATTAATGAAGCCTACCATGTATTGTCCGATCCGCTGAAACGTTCGCGGTATGATTCACGCCATGCCTCCTATGATGTATACTCCAATCAAACTGAAATTCTTTGGAAAGAGATGCAGCAAAGACGCTATGAACAATGGCAGGCCAGCCGGCAAACTTCCCGCTACCGGTTCGATAAGGAATATTTCAGAATTCAGGGGTTGGCCTTTTTAACCTTCCTCGTTATTTCAGGAATATGTTTTGGTATCATAAACATTGTTTCCTTCTTCCATGAGCAGCGGATGGCAGAGATTCATCTCAAGCACAAGAAATTAATTATGGAAGTCAACACGATTTTCAATGAAGGACACTTGGAAGAAGCCCTGCTGAAAATCCGAAAATTGCGTGATGAGAACCCGCTCGATTTCCAGTTTTATTTCGTCCACGATAGTCTGCTGCATGCTGTCCGCGACCATGCCGACCAGGAATTTGAAGCACAGAATTATACTGGCTCGGTTGAACTGCTGGGAATCTTAATGAAATACGAAACGCCCTCCAGAAGGGAAACCCTGCGTAAACTTGCCATGGCGGAATACTATACGGGAAACTTTGAAGAAGCACTTCAGTCGATGAAGCAAATTTATAACCTAGAACCCTGGAACCTCGAACTCCTATACCAGATTGGAAGCATTACGCTTATCAATATGAATAATCCTGAACAGGCGCTTCAATACTTTACCTTGGGCAAGAAAATTTTTAAAGACAACTCCTCGCGTATTTACGGGGCGGCTTTTGAATTGGTAATGAATCCGGATGACGCACCGACTATTTATTATGAATTATTTGAAGCGCGCGCACGAACTAACCTGATACTCAAAAATTATTATGAAGCAGAAACGGATTGTAACTGGGCGATTTTTCTTCGACCAAA
>CAZCRJ010000626.1:0-2120 GCA_964501015.1 uncultured Roseivirgaceae bacterium
GATGTATTAAAAGGAGTTGATGTTCCGGTGTTGGTAAAAAATCCTGTTAATCCTGATCTCGAATTATGGATGGGCGCTATAGAGCGAATTCACAAAGCAGGGATCACCAGGCTTGCTGCTATCCACCGCGGATTTTCATCGTTTGAAAAGGGACCCTTTCGCAATGCACCCATGTGGGACCTGGCTATTGAATTAAAAACACGAATACCTGAACTTGACATTGTATGTGATCCCAGCCATATATGTGGTACGCGCGAGCTAATTCCCTTCATTGCACAAAAAGCACTGGATCTGGATATGGCCGGCTTGATGATTGAAAGTCATATTCATCCGGACGCAGCCTGGAGTGATGCCAAACAGCAGGTGACCCCATCAGCGTTAGCCAAAATAGTTGAAGGTCTGGTAGTGCGTACTCCGTCAACTGACAATAAGAAAGTAAAGGATGCACTGAGTGTGTTTCGGGAACACATCGACCAACTGGATGATGAAATTATGCAGAAGTTTGCAGCCCGAATGAAAATCTCAGAGAAGATAGGGCAGTTTAAGAAAGAAAATCAGGTTACCATTTTACAGGTTAATCGGTGGGAAGAAATCATACATACCCGTGTGGCGCTTGGTCTTGCTATGGGGTTAAGTGAAGATTTTTCACGAGAGATGCTTAAACTCGTTCACCATGAATCCATCCAGGTGCAAACAAAAATTATGAATAAATCTGATGTGCAGGTTTAATGAATATGGATAATTTCTATTCTTTCTTATTGGTCTCCTTTTTACAGCGTGTCGTTGTTGTGAAGTAATCTGGTGCCAAAGGAACATAATTAATGCCGCACATGCAGTAGTAATTAAAAAGCGCGATCAAGTCATGTAGTGTTTACTGATTTGTATCATGGAAAAGTACAGTTTTGCGCAGTACCTTAAACGCTATAAGATCTGGATGATGAAACGGTTAATAGCTATAGGTATTTTTCTTATTGCAGTCGTGTGTGACGGAGGAGGAGTGAGTAACGCGCAGGATACTTCACAAGAATTGAGAAATCGTTTGGAGCATGCCTTATCTTTTAAAATAATTGGCAACGAGCCATTTTACAGGCCTGATCTGGTTAAAGCTTTCTATAACACAACCCAATTTGAACCCGCCTGGAGAACTACTGTAGATGCATCCATGCTTATGGCTGTCGTGCAATTTTCAGTAGATGAAGGGCTTAATCCTGAAGATTACCATTTGCAGGCATGGCGCAGGTATGCGCTGGAATCAGAAATTTCAATCCGCGATAAGGTAATCGTTGACATTCTGTTGACCGATGCATTTATGCATTTCGGCACTCACCTTTTGTCGGGCAAAATTGATCCGGCTAAACTGTATTCCAGCATGTGGGAATCGGATAAACGTACAGTTGATCTGGTGTTTTTGTTGCAATACGCATTGCGGGAAAAGTCCATTGTAAAGACGCTTGAAAATCTGAGGCCAAACTATCCACACTATCACACCTTGCGCCAAGCATTACGGCATTTCAGAAGCCTTGCCAGTACCTATGAGTGGCCTAAAATAGAAGGGGGAATTACACTGGAGCCCGGAATGGCAGATGAACGAATCGTGCCTATCCGACAACGATTAGCTATTACCGGTCACTATACGCCAGATGATTTTAGTGATAGCACACACTACGATTCTGTATTGCTTATGGCTATGCAGAAGTTTCAACAGGATTATGCCCTAGAGCCTGATGGGATAATTGGAAAACGAACCCTGACAGCATTAAACGCATCACCGGAAACACTTATTCAGAAAATAGTAATTAACATGGAACGATACCGATGGCTTCCTGAAGTACCACGGGATGAATATGTTTCCGTTACTATCCCCTTTTTTCAAGTAGATATGATGAAGCGGGATTCAGTTGTCATGACCATGAAGGCTATTGTGGGAAAGCCAGAACGAAAAACTCCTGTGTTCAACAGTGACATTCACTATCTGATATTAAACCCAACCTGGACAGTACCACCAACTATTTTACGGGAAGACGTACTTCCGGCTGTTAAACGGAATATTGGATACCTCACGAGGAACAAGCTGAGGGTAATAAACAGAAAGGGAGAGGAAATGGACCCGGCTGACCTTC
>CAZCRJ010000627.1:0-2116 GCA_964501015.1 uncultured Roseivirgaceae bacterium
ATCATCTCACAAGTCTTCAGGCGTGGTGTTGAACTTCAATCGGAGAACGAATTAACCATCTAACCTATGCCCATAATCGTAAACCTGGATGTCATGATGGCGAAGCGGAAAATGTCGTTGAATGAGCTTTCGGAGAAAGTAGACTTAACCCTCGCCAATCTCTCCATCCTTAAAACGGGAAAAGCAAAGGCTATTCGGTTCAGCACACTGGAAGCCATTTGTAAAGCCCTCAATTGTCAGCCGGGTGACCTGCTGGAATTCTCTGAATAATCAGGACACCTTGCAGAAACTACTATTCCTACTAAAATTCCAGCAGGGCAACCTATGGAATTAACGTCAAAAGTATTTTATTTGCCAACTTCATGGATATTGTATATCCTGAAGTTGACTTTAATCAATCTATAGTATGCTTCGATTCCCAATCGTTGGTGCAGCATTATGTTTATTTTTTTCTGGCTGCACCATCATCACAAATGACCATATAGACAGTTTTCCAAAGGCTTATAAAGTTCGACAGATCGAGATGAATGGAGATGGCAGATTTACCACCGGTAATGTTACGTATTCGGGTAACCGTATAGAAGTTGACTTGACTCCCGATTATGATATATTTTTCCTGTCGAATCCTGTGGATAAAATCACCTACGAACTGAATGAACAAAATAAGGTTGCCAAAATCACTACAAAGTTCACAAATCGCACCGATGCCGTTGATGAATTATTCTATAATGCTAACGGAAGCTTGAGTGAATTACGATCTTCGCTGTGGGGTTCGGTCTACCGATTGTACTATAAAAGCAATGTAGTAGACAGTGTGTCGAAGGTCATTACTTCAAGCGGTAATCCTGCACAACAAGGATTTTACAAGCGCATTACCGACAAGCAAATGATTAGCATTTTTCCCTTTGATAACACCCGTGCCTATACCCTCAACTGGGCTAAATCTTGTTCCTCTCAAGGTTCAGATGTAGCGATACCATCCAATCCGAATGATTATAACAAAACGTACCACGAGCTTTCGGAAATGGATTACCAGCCGTATGGATCTGATGGGTTTACCAATTCGATAAAATTTTATTCCATTTCCTTTCAGCAGGTTATTGACAATAAGAACCGTAATTATTGTGGTAGTTTTGCCTTCAGCATTGATAGCTATGATCTGATGAATAATCCAATCATGCAAAGGCTTAACACCGCTATGCAGAATCCAAAATATCCCAATTTAAATCATAGATGGATCAGTGTCTTTAGCCTATTACCTACTATGTTTTCAGATTTCCGCATGTTATATCAATTAACTGCGGAAGATGAATTCCTCTATATGAACCGATATCCGAAAGAAGCGTCCAGTTTTTTTGTGGAAGAGATGATTTACCGTTATGAACCCAGGTAATATGAAAGTGCAAAGCAATAAAGTTCTTCTGGTTATTGTGCTGTTGGCTGGAGTTATCCTGCACACGAGTGCGCAAGATAAGCGTCTTGAACTGAATCTTCGAGGCCTAATCCTTACTGAATTGGGGACGACTGATGACTCTGGGTTTATCACAGAAAAGTATACAATTATGGGTATTTCTGGTGAATTGCATTGGCTGGCAACTTCCAATTTTTCGGTTGGTGGTTTTTATTCACGAAGCCTGTTTGGTGATGCCTATATTGATGGTGACTATCGGCAAGGTATAACGGGTTTCTATCCACTACCCGAGAGCCTGAGTTACGGATTATCAATGCAACTGACAACCAATCGCATGCGGTTTCTGCGGGGATATTTTGTGGCGCGCACACTCTACCAGGAATTGACCTATGATTTTACGGAGGACCTGAATTTTACCCTGGCCGAGAGTGGGTTTGTTATTGGAGCCGGTGGCGGAATTGTCGTTAAGTTGTCGCGAAGTGTTGGCATTAACCTTATTGAAGTTTCGTACAATAAATATCTTTCTGGTTTTGAGTACACCACAACCACCTTCAAGCCGGGGGCATTTCAGTTTCAATCCGGATTTGTGTTTCGTATGCTGAATAAGAAATAAGCGGAAGGTCTGATGAAGGTATTCACTATTTTTTTGTTCGGGTGCATGATGGCGCTCAACATCCAGGCACAGAATAATGCTGGCTTTCAGAT
>CAZCRJ010000628.1:0-295 GCA_964501015.1 uncultured Roseivirgaceae bacterium
CAGCAGGGATAATAACAATCCGGCTACCAGCATAAACGACATATAATTGAGTTTCCGGATGGAGCTTTTTATCCACGGGATATCCTTCTTGTAATAGGCTTCTGTAAAGGTTGACCAATATGGAAGCGTAATGATACCGCTGATCATTATCCCAATGGTAAAATATCGATAAGCAATGTTGTATACCGTAACTTCTTCAGGACCAAATAGTTGTGTCAATATTATATTGGCTGTAGAATACAATACCAACATGGCAATATGAATTATAAAAAAGCCCACCCCAAGACCCAGCAGC
>CAZCRJ010000628.1:305-2086 GCA_964501015.1 uncultured Roseivirgaceae bacterium
TTAATATCCTTGTAGCGCGTTTTGAAAAGTACCAGTGTAAAGGCTGCCATTACCAACAAAGGTGCAACACTGAAAATGATGGCAATCCAGTATAAAGAGCCTGTAACATAATCGGAGACAACAATAATGGCAATTAAGGATAATGTGCTGCCCAATGGGCCCATAAAGTTGTTAAGCGCTGGATCTTGCCGGGCAAAAATAATGGGGGTAATTAAACTTAAAATAAACCGTATACAGAAAAATATAAATACAAGCAGCACAATTTCACTTAACTCCGCTCCTAACTCAGGGGAAACATTGAGAATTACGCTCCAATCCAAAAACTGATTGAGGATAATAAAAACGAGAATAAATCCAGTAAAAATCAAGGATACAAGCGCATAGGATGTACTGGTAAATATTTTTGCCAGTGTCAGGTCTTCTGTGGCTAAAGCCTCTGATAACCGGTTTCTCAACCCATGTCCAATGCCTATGTCAAAATAACTGAACCATTCCAGTATGGACGCCAACACGAGCCAGATTCCATAATGAAATTTATCAAGGTAATTAAGGGTTATGGGTACTAGTGCAAATTGAATGACAAGCGCATAGCCCTTGATAAAGAATGAATAGGCTATATTCTTGGACAAACGTGAGGTACGTTCATCGCTTAAAAAAACGCGGGTAAATGCCTCTTTAAGACCCATTTAACAATAATGAAGGGAAAAAATGCGCGTAAATATAGGTACCAATTCGTTAGGAATTTTTTTAATGTTTATTCCAGCCTTCACTATAAAAATCCATGAGTCGGCTTTTGGCTATTCATTATTTTGAGGAATTCAATCGGTGCAAAGGGCAATACTTCACTTATTGAATTAACGCATACCGTTACCCTAATCATGAACAATGTGAACCGGCCAAGCGTAACGATAAAGGGAAAATGCAGCGCCAAAGAAGTTGTGAACACTCCTGGTCTACAGCGCATGACAATCTTGCCTGTACCATACGTTCCATGTACCTTTGTGCGCAAAAGTCAACATGGTTTATTCACACTTTGTATCTACTTCCGTTAACGATCAACTATTAAACACGCGTTGAATGCATACGCAGGCTATACATAGTGAATTAACCGATAGCGCTTTGCACAAAGTAAAATGGCATGAGATTTTACTCATGTTTTTCCTCCTTTCCCTGTCAGGAAATCCCTTTATTGGAAAAAAAGAATATGAGTTGTTTGTAGTCGTTTCGTTTATCATTCCCATCGTCCATATTCTTAGAAATTATAACAAATCGATATCCTACCGAACGCTGTTTGTTTTTGTCTTTTTACTGAGCTATGAACTTATGCATGCGCTAATGTTCAAGCTTGATTATTCCCTCACAATTTTTAAAATCACCCTTGTATTGCTGCTGGCTGCTGCTTCAGCGGATATATTAAAAGACAGGTTTATCATTGTGCTTACTAAAACAATGGTAATAATCAGCCTGATATCCTTTGTTTTCGTTTTCCTTTGCTACGTACCGGGCATAAATAAGGCGTTATACAAACTAGCCGAAGTTTTATTCCCATTAGATAAAGATTGGAAAGGATACTCCACCCCCACATTGCTTATTTTCACGTTTCACCCTGAATTCTTCACCGGTGAATTTTCATACGTGCGCAATGCCGGAATATTCTGGGAAAGTGGTGCATTTGCCGTGTTTCTGAACATCACCTTATTTCTTCATTACAGTTCGCGTTCCATCCGGACCTTTAAGGATTTGCTTGATAAAAATTCCATAATACTGATTATAGCCTTATT
>CAZCRJ010000629.1:0-2073 GCA_964501015.1 uncultured Roseivirgaceae bacterium
CTTGCCGCCTCACCTGCTCTTCCCGCGCCTCCACCTGTCGCTGTTCTTCTGCTATGCGCGCCTCTTCCGCCCGCGCTGCTGCCTCCCGTACTACACGCGCTTCTTCCGCTGCCGCAGCGGCCACCACGGCCTGCCGCTCACGCTCCGCCTCCTCCAGGGCCAGCGCCTCCGCTGCTGCCTTCTGCTTCTTCTCCTCCTCCTGCTTCTTCTTCTCCGCAGCAAGCTGTGCCGGGGACTTCAACGGTGCCTTTTTTATTTTTTCTTTTTCGGAATGCACAAAGGAATAGACAGGCTTGTTCTTCTTCTGGCCAAAAAGATAGCCGAGATGCATTTCGTAAGTCGGACTATTTAATTCATTGATGCCCGAGTTCTTTAACGAATATGAGGCCCCCAGCAAGAAAAACTGATTCTTGACGCCACCCAAAGCAGAGATGCCGAAATCCTGCTTATACGATCCGCCCACCCACACGAAATGATTAAGGTGAATCACACCGGCCACTTCATATTGTGAGGGCAGCACTTCGCCATCTCTTGGACCATTGTTCATGCGGTACACAACATACGGTTCGAAGATGAACCGGTCACCACCAAAGTAGAACCTGTTGCTGGCATGCAGGATTAAATTCTGAAAGGGTTTTACTTCGGCTATCGTAAAGTCATCAGAACTCACAAACGTTGGCGCAAAAATACTGGGAAGGGATGCTCCGAAATGAAACGATTTTAAATGAAACGATATGCCCGCACTGCCCAGCAGCGAAAAGGAATTTTCAAGCAGGGCATTCAGAGCAGGATCATTCGCGTCCGCAATGGCATCCAGATCAACACCATTGGAGGCCCCTCCTGCCGATAACCCAAACCGGATAAACTTCTGCTGACCCAATGTAACGGTATATCCTAATGTAAGCGCAGCACCAGTAGTATTCAATATACCGCGTGTATCGTTACTCACACTCACTCCGAAATTAAGGCCACCTATCAGGGGCGCATGATAACTGAAGTTACCCACTGAGGGTCCGCCATCAATGGTGGCCCACTGCCGCCTATAGGACAGGAACATTGCACTTCTCCCTTCAATGCCGGCATACGATGGATTGAACGTATACGGATTGATAAAAAACTGGGTGAAGTTTGTTACATCCTGCGCATTAACGCATACAGGCAAAAGCATTACGTATAAACAGAGTAGGGTCCTTACACGTCTCATCATTCGCTTTAACGAATACTGGTAAAAAGTTAACCGTCTATCGATACAGGTTATCGGGTTAAGTAACCGGAATAACCGTATCCTCAAAAAAAAACATTAAATTTCCGTGTCAAATTACCAATAAAATGGGAGATTACCCTACTATGCTGCATTCTACCTCCACAAAATTTATCTGTAATGGGCTGATTTTATCATGTATCATTTTAGTGTCCCTCTTCCATAAAGCTCATGCACAGGAATTTGCATTGGGTTTGAAAGGAGGCCCGCTTACGTCCTGGTCGGTATATGGTGATAAGGATGATGGTCGGGAATTCGACAGCAAACCCACACCCGGATTTTATGCTGCTGGCATCATCGCCTTCCCCTTGAAAAATAATTATTCGTGCATACTCGAAGGCGGCTTCTCTCAACACGGACGAAGCATACGCTTCAACGAAGGCCAGGGAAAAAATAAAGCAACGTACTCCTTTACTGATGCTGTATTGTTGCTACGCAAAGGATACAACATCCGCCTCGGAAAAGATGTACCCTCCAGTGTCTACTTCAACATCGGGCCACACATCAACTATTGGCTAAGCGGAAAGGGTCGCATCGGCACAATAGAAAATGATGGCGCTGCCTATACCGTGGTGTTTGATCAGGAACCTGACCTCGGACAATTTGATAGGATGTTTCTGAATAATATTAACCGGTGGATGTTTGGCCTCGACCTCGGTGTAGGTCTGCAGGCGCCCATCACCAAAACACAACACCTGCAGGTAGAGCTTCGCTTTACCTCGGGCCACACCTTCTACGGCCAGCGCAACAGTGCCACCTACAACTGGGTGGAATTTCAAGACAACCTGCGCGCCAACGAAAAAGTGCTGAGC
>CAZCRJ010000630.1:0-2071 GCA_964501015.1 uncultured Roseivirgaceae bacterium
ATACAGAATGATTGTCAATACGAATGATACAGAATTATTGTCAATACGAATGATGGTTCTTACGTCTCAAGAGATAAATAAAAAGTAATTTGAATATCTGAAATGCATCTTATGCAAGATGCATTTTTTATTTATATTTAAATATTAAGAGTTTTCTATCTATGTTTAGTACTTAAATAGCAGAAATGATGTACAGATATCATCATATTATGATTAAATATAGACATAGTGTCTGAATATTTATGATAATCATTTGTATAATTCAATTATAAAAAACTAGATATATGTGATGTTTGGGCTTATTGTGGTAACAATCCGGTGATGTATATAGACAACAACGCATTTATAACTTTCATCACGTTATAATTACATGATACGTGACTAAAAAACTCGAAAATTTATCCTCGAACGCTTGAAGTGACTAAAAATGCGTGATTATTCATCACGTTTTTTTCATTTTTATTTCATTATTCCTCTCTTACTTTAAGAAAAAGTGTGTTATAATACCATAGGTGATAAATAAATGGAGCGTCTGCAAAAGATACTCGCTCAAGCAAACATCGCGTCTCGTCGTAAATCTGAAGAAATAATTGTTTCTGGAAGAGTTAAAGTGAACGGGGTTGTTGTTACTGAGTTAGGGTTTAAAGTGAATCGTAGTGATAAAATCGAAGTAGATGGCAAACCAATTGAACTGGCTGAGCATCTTTATTTTTTGTTAAACAAACCAACAGGTTTCGTTTCTACGACCTCTGATGAGAAAAATAGAAAGACTGTTTTAGACTTATTAACAGAAGAACATCGAGATATTAGGTTATATCCTGTAGGTCGTCTTGATTTTGATACAGCAGGAATACTTTTATTAACCAATGATGGTGAGTTCACGAATTTAATGACACATCCAGAGCATGAAATCGAAAAAGAATACCTTGCAAGAGTTGAAGGAATTGTTATTCGAAAGAAAATTGTTCAACTTAGAAGTGGTGTTTACATTGATGATGATTATTTAGCAGTTCCAAAGGAAGTTCGTTTAATCGAATTGAATAAGGATCAACAATCTACACTCATTTCAATCACGTTAACAGAAGGTAGAAATAAACAGGTAAGAAAAATGATGGAAGCGATTGGGCACCCTGTCAAAAAGCTTACCAGAGTTCGTTATGATTTCCTCACCTTAGAGGGTGTTGAACGCGGAGCGTACAGACCACTTAAGGTCCATGAAGTCAAAAAACTTTATGCGAATTCGACTTCAAAAAAGTAGATTACTTATGTAAATAGAAACAATAGTATGTTATAATTAAACATGTATGGAGGAAAAACATGCCAGGGTATAAATTAGCCATTGATGGACCAGCAGGATCAGGCAAAAGCACAATCAGTTCCTTAATCGCTAAAAAATTGGGATGGACGCATATTGATACGGGAGCAATGTACCGGGCAGTAACACTTCAAGCAATCGAACTCGGCATCAATTTAAATGATGAAGCGTCGTATCGTTTTTTAGAAACCTCAAAAATACATTATGATTTCGATCGCATCTTCATTAACGATCGTGATGTTACAGAAGGAATTAGAAGTGAAGGAGTTACGAATAACGTTTCTCTTGTCTCAAGCTTTCCTTATGTAAGAACTAAATTAGTAGATCTTCAAAAGATGGCTGCTGAACAGGGCAACATCGTTATGGATGGCAGAGATATCGGCACTGTGGTTCTACCACATGCAGATTTGAAAATATTTTTAACTGCGAATGTTGAAGAACGTGCAAAACGCAGATTCAAAGAACTTGTTAAAAAAGGAAAAGATGCACATTTATCAAAGGTTATCGAAGACATTGTCAATAGAGACCAAAAAGATTCAACGAGAAAGGAATCTCCGTTAAGAATTGCGGATGATGCCATCGTATTAGACACAACTTATTTAACTATCGATGAGGTAGTTAATAAAATCATAGAATTAACCGACAAAAAGGAGAACTAACATGGAGTTAAAGTTACTGAGAGTAGGCTCTATCGTAGAAGGCGAAGTCATTCAAGTAGAGCAGAATACGATTTATCTAGATATCCAAGACAGAACT
>CAZCRJ010000631.1:0-2066 GCA_964501015.1 uncultured Roseivirgaceae bacterium
CCTTTCACATCCTCGCCAGTCCATCCGAGATTCATCTCGCCATAGTTTCCAAACTTTGCTGACATTAAATCAAATGCCGACTCAATAC
Organism: uncultured Roseivirgaceae bacterium; assembly: GCA_964501015.1. Taxonomy (GTDB): domain Bacteria; phylum Bacteroidota; class Bacteroidia; order Cytophagales; family Cyclobacteriaceae; genus UBA2336. Next base: position 89 of record CAZCRJ010000631.1, read on the forward strand.
CTAAAATCTGAAAACGATAAGGGTATAGTTCTATATGCACTTCTCCGGTTACATTTTGTTGCGTACTGGTAAGAAATGCTTCAAGATCACGCATAACCGGATCAAGGTATTGACCTTCGTGTAACCAGTTTCCATAAAATTGTGCCAGTTGATCCTTCCAGGTTAATTGCCACTTGGTGAGCACATGCTTTTCCAATGCATGATGTGCCTTAATGATCAACATGGGCGCGGCCGCCTCAAATCCTACCCTTCCCTTTATTCCAATGATGGTATCCCCAACATGAATATCCCTACCGATACCATAGGGCGCAGCCAGTTTCTGAAGAAACAGAATCGCTTCAACAGGGTGTTCAAAATATTGATCGTTAATGTGTGTAAGCTCACCCTTCTCAAATTTCAGTCTGATAGTCTCACTCCCTTCTTTGCTTACCTGCGTTGGCCACGCGTCTTCGGGGAGCATCCCTAAGGAATGAAGCGTTTCCTTACCACCAATGGAAGTGCCCCAAATACCTCTATTTATTGAGTACTTTGCTTTCGCTGTATTCATCTTTACGCCCTTCGACTCCAGGTATTGGATCTCTTCTTCGCGTGAAAGTTTTAAATCACGGATTGGTGTATGGATTTCAATTCCCGGTAAAACAATATTGAACACCATATCAAACCGCACCTGATCGTTCCCCGCGCCTGTACTTCCATGGGCTAAAGCATCCGCATTGCATTCCTTTGTATACTGCGCTACTGCCAGTGCCTGTGACATGCGTTCAGCGCTCACGCTCAACGGATATGCATTATTCTTCAACACATTGCCATAGACCAGGTAGCGGATTACCTTTTCGTAATAGGTTCGGGTTTCATCAATGGTTTTATGACTGTGCGCACCCAACGAATAGGCATGCGCTTCAATCGCGCGCAGTTCGTCCTGGTCAAATCCACCCGTGTTCACCGTAACGGTATGCACTTCAAATCCTTTTTCTTCGCGGAGATACTTCACACAAAATGAAGTATCCAATCCACCGCTAAATGCTACTACAATTTTCTTTTTCATGCTACCAAAAGAATATGCTTAAGATTGACCGCTTTTTTACTTCACCATTACCATTCACTTTAGTACGAGACCGTAACAGTACGTATTGTTTAAACTTTACCCAACGTTCAAATAATTTGAAGTTGCCTTTAAACCTGCGTTTACGCTTCTTCTTGAGTTTCCCTTGTGCTGTGACAACTGTTTTCCCATTCACGGGAGCTAGTTGCGCTTTGGCCGATACCACAGCCGGATCAAATAACATTGCAGTGCACATGCAATTTGTCCGGTTTTTGCTCATCAGGATTTCAAAGTTGACACAACTTCTGCATCCCTTCCAGAATTCTTCATCGGTAGTAAGTTCGGAATAGGTTACTGGCTCATAGCCGATGTCGGAATTGATCTTCATCACCGCCAGGCCGGTGGTTAATCCAAATATTTTTGCCTCCGGATATTTTTGCCGCGACAATTCAAAGATTTTACGCTTGATGCCCGAAGCTACTCCGGATTTCCGAAAAGCAGGGGAAACAATTAACCCGGAGTTGGCCACATATTTTTCGTGCTGCCAGGCTTCGATGTAACAAAACCCTACCCAGGTACCATCGGAAGTGACGGCAATAATGGACTTCCCTTCCTCCATCTTTCGTTCAATATACTCCGGTGATCGCTGAGCAATACCGGTACCGCGCGCTTTCGCGGATTCTTCCATCTCCAACGTGATGATGGGCGCATATGGTTTGTCATCCGCTGTTGCCAGCCGGATAATGATTGCTTGATTTTCCAATGGACTTAAAATTGGATTAATGCCATAAAATTGAATTAAGATGCATAAGCATGCATCAAGACACAAACTCGTGCTGCACAAGGTTGTGGTGTAAGGAATACGGTGCTAACGGTATCAGATACGCGCGAAGCGTGTAGGTCGGCATCGCCTGGTCACCATACAGGCTGGGCTGG
>CAZCRJ010000632.1:0-2056 GCA_964501015.1 uncultured Roseivirgaceae bacterium
TAATCCCCTTCGTTTTCTTCACCTCTTTCAGGATCAGGTTCTTCTTTCTGCTTTGTAGGAGCAGCAGGTTTCTCTACTTCCAACTTCAGTTCTGGTACCGGGGTTACAGATTCTGGTGGTGTAGCCATAAGCTCAACCGCTGGAACTGCTTCTTCATCGCCAACAATATGCTGCGGCCAGTTATCCTTTTCATCGGTATAGGTAAGATCCTCGCCTTCCTCCATTATGGCCTCATTGCCCATAGGTTTAGGATTGACCGGTTGGAAGACTGTAATCGCATTTACATTAAAATAAAAGATGATGAAGACGAATAATGATAAGACCAGTATTAAAAATGTTCCCCAACCTAATAAGCCATGCGAAATCAACGCCAGCTGATATCCCAATCCACCACCAAGAAAACTCCATTCCGTTACACCATCGACACTTAGCGTGAGGTAACCAAACAACAGGCAAAGCCAGACACCCGTAAACAGTGAAAAGATGAGCACTGATACGATGGGCAACAATTCACGTTTAAAGGCCAGTTTGAATCCAACAATGAATAACACCACGGGAATCAGGAAAGCGGAGATGCCAAACCATCTGAAAATAAAATAATGAGATGTTAACGCTCCATACAAGCCAAGCCAGTTCTCTGCCTCCAGTCCTGATTCCAGTAATCCGGATTGTGCTGTCCCCTCCACCACACTCTGGTCGGCCTTACCGGTAAACAGGTAGGATAGAAATGCGATGAATAAGAAAATCGAGATAATCACGATAAATGAACCTAACGCCAGCACAATTTTTGGATCTTTAAGAAAGGCGAGGTCTATGCTTCGTTTTGCTGATTTACTCTTTTTGTCCTTATCGGGTTTTTTGAAGGTGTTTGATTTGTAGGTGTTTTGCGCCATGTACAGTTTAAAAAGTGAACCAAAGCTACAGAAAAAACAATTTAATAACAGAATTGCGGGCTCTTTTCGGAGGTGTTCCAGTGGTCTATTCCGGCATAATTCAGTACCTTCAACCATCGCAACCAAATACCAAATTCAGTACACGTTTTGGCATGGAAAAAACACAGCTATTCAAACCCCACCCTGCATTACACGATTTTGTAAGCTATATCTTGGTGATTGATGCCTGGGTTGATCCTGAATCAGAAAATCTGATTTGTCATTATCCACCGACTCCGCATCATTGTATGGTCTTGTATCTCAGCGGACCCTTGAAAGCAAAAAGAATTGAAGAAGATGAATTTTCTGAAAAACCAACATGTGTTGTGGTTGGTCCGCAAGTAACCCGTGTGAATCTTATGATTAACAAACATCATAAAGCTGTCAATATTGGTTTTCAGCCAGGGGGACTTCATCGATTATTGGGCATGCCCATGCATGAACTTTATGATGATGGTTTTGATGGCCATTATTTATTAGGACCGGACGTTGAAAGACTTATTGAACGTTGTTCATTGCTTAGTGATCTTTCAGCAATAAAAAACGAAGTAAATGAGTTCCTGCTTAACAAACTCAGGAATCTAAAGGATGTGATGCCGTTTGATTTGGCCATGCATCAATTAATCAGGCAAAATGGAAATGTAGCCATAAGTGATGTGGCATCACTGGCTTGTTTAAGTTTACGGCAGTTTCAAAGAAAGTGCTACGAGCGTTTAGGAATGTCGCCTAAGATGTATGCGCGTATTGCACGCTTCTCACATGCCTACAACATTTTTGAACGAAGTAATACAATAGATTGGGCCGCTATAGCTTATCGAAGTGGCTACTTTGACCAGATGCATTTTATCCGCGACTTCAAGCAATTTGCCGGTGTTACCCCAACCTTGATGGAAAACGAAATCGCTAATGCTCCCTTCAAGTTTCAAACCTCTTACAGGTTTTAATTCCCATTTTGTCGTTTTTGTACTATCTGTTTTCCGGCTCATCAGCGATTTTTGCGTAACCCTATTTACTGTCTTCACCATTAGCTTAAATCAACGTCAAAATGAAAATAAAACCTAGACTCACTGTTCTATTTGCGCTTGGTGTGGCTACACTTGGTTTTTCATTTATTCAAAACTGGC
>CAZCRJ010000633.1:0-2053 GCA_964501015.1 uncultured Roseivirgaceae bacterium
CGTCAGGCCGACTTGGAGGGGCGTTCCGTAATCATGATCTCACCACCGCGAGACCGTAGCCACCCGATGCATGCGGCCTTGGAAAATCGGATCAGGAAAGCGGCAGAATTAAGATGAGACCCCATCTCCTGCACCACTTCATCGGGTAACGTTAGGACTACATGCCGCATTATCTGTATTTTCATGTGGTGTTATCGCTTCAATTTATTTTTTAAATGCAATATGATTAATAAATGATGTTATATTTTCTAAGTATGGTTGACTCATCATCAACATTATAAGATGTGGTTATCATCTGTCGCTCATCTACATGCGCTATCATTTCGAATGAACCGAGATTGGCAAGTACTTTGCAGTTAGTAAGCTGATTCAGATCAAACTTGCATCCAAACAACGAGTACTTTGATTCAGTTGAAGAATACACTTGAAAAAACATGATCTTACTTCCAACATTATAGAAGCCATTGATAGCATGTGCATTCCTCATAGCCGATACAGTACTGGCTATGTCCATACCCGCTACTTCTGATGAACTTAAATCTCTTGGTTTTCGAATATTACTTATGGGAATTGTGATTTGGGTTGGATTGACAATGCCACTGATGAGATCCCGTTTGCTAAATCTTATTACTTTGAAATCGAATTGATTCAAGTAATACACATAATTTTCAATAGATAGTATACTGCTCTTATTTAATACTCTATATCGTAGGTTTTTAAATGCAAAAACATCATTGAAAGTTATAGTGTATACTCGTTTCAACTTGTTATCATATTCACTAAACTCTATTGACCCGTCAGGCCGTGTAATGTTCAATAGCACACCATTTCCTGTGCTCGACATGTGTGCTGCAGGTATAAATCTCGATTCTTGACCAAGTCTGGTGCTGCAATCCATTGATTTAATATTAAGCATGTAGGTAGGCACAGGATGACTCGTAATTAACACATGATCTTCATCGACTTTAGTGATCTTACCAGGGTTAAATGCTGAACCTGGATGACATTTTTCTGGTACAAATTCTGTTACTAATTCAAATGTGGAATTTAGAACATATACTTTCTTTGCTTTAAAATCACCAATAACATACAAATTTCCGTGGCTGGTTACATTGTTTATATTCAAGATTCCACTTTTGTGATCGAATTTCTTCTGATAAGCCAGGATAAGTTCTTGTGCATAAACATTTGGACTTACAAATATACTTATTAAGACACCTATTATTGTATAGATTTTTTTCATGATGCGAATGTAATTTAAAAATTTTATTATTCAGGGATGCGATAATCGCATCCCTGAATTTAAGTTGCTACATTTCAATGTAAAAGCAGGTTTCACCAAAATATGAGCATTCGCAAGCTGTTTGTTCCATGCAGTGAGCTCTATATGACAAATAACCCTCAATTTCAATGCAATCGTTAGGTGTTCCTGGCATTTCGTGCCATAATTTATAATCTTGGCCCGGAAACGGACAAGACGCTACATCCTCGGCTTCTGTGCCCACATGTACAATTTCATCAACGATGTGTTTAGTTACAACTATTGGAGCATCGAAATTGTTAGTATTATCTAAGTCAGGAGAATAATACCCAGCAAGGATTAGCAAGCTAAGCATTCCTATATAGATTGAATTTACCATTGTTTGATTTTGCTAGTTAAGGTTAAAGCCACAGAAGAGATCATAAAAAAAAAGATATATAATGCAAATCTTTTTTTGCTTTAATAGAGACATACCTAGTGATTCTCAATAAATCATCGATTTCAAGCTACACCTTATTTTATTACAACTACAATAATTAATTGCAAATCAAGTGGTTGTGGCGTTTACCATCGAATTTCAAATATAAAGCAGTTAGTTCAGAACCCCATCCCCTGCACGACTTCAGCGGGCAGAGTCGGAACAGTGCGCCGCGAACGCGTGATGCTTCCGAAGAATCCCAGTCCGTAGCTCACATTCGACCAGACACCAGGTGCGGCAAGCACTTCCGGATCACGGATGCCACCCGGGGTGTTCCACTCATCGCTGAGAGAGCTCATCCTCATCTGGATGCG
>CAZCRJ010000634.1:0-2051 GCA_964501015.1 uncultured Roseivirgaceae bacterium
CCGCTCCACAACACATTGTCAGCCAGGATATAACCTCCCAAAGGTACGAGATTGAAGACTAAATCGTAATACTGTGCATAGTTTTCTTTATCGGCATCAATAAAGACCAGGTCAAACGGACCGGTTAAGGAAGGGATAATGTTCAGTGCATTTCCTATTCGGTAATCAATAGATGCGGTCAGCCCGGCTTCTTCAAAATACGCACGCACCAGTCGCTCAAGTTCCTCATTAACATCAATTGTGGTTAGTTTGCCACCCTCAGCCAGGCCTTCGGCCAGACAAACAGCAGAATAGCCCGTGTATGTTCCTATCTCCAGAATTGCCTTTGGCCTGACCATATGACTAAGCATAGACAGCAATCTCCCCTGAAAATGTCCGGAAAGCATGCGTGGCTTTAATATTCGGGCATGAGTATCACGGTTTATTTTTTTCAACAAATTACTTTCCGTTGATGTGTGCTGCTCGGAATACAGTTGAAGGGAAGGAGTTGTTACTGGAAGTTCCATGTACTATGATTTTTTCTCTGGTATCATTTTTAAATAACTCAACTTTCGTTCATTAAACATTTCCTGGGCAATGGACATGATCAATGAAGCTTCTGTTTCGCGAATGGTCGTGAATATTTCTTCCAGGGTTGGAATTCTGTTCAACTCGAGCATTATACGTCCCATCATCATCATCAGGCTTAAATTATTTTCTTCGGCCATCGCCATTTGGCCCATCAGTTGTTCCTTAGCAGCCTTCAGTTGCCGTGGGGTAAGTGCTGTATCACAAAATCGATCAAGTTCCTTTCGGATCAGAGAAATACATCGATCAAGTTGTGAGGGTTCTGTACCAAAAAATATAGCAAACATTCCTGTATCGGTATAGGGAATGTAGTGGGCATCAATAGAATACACATATCCATAGCGCTCGCGTAACGAAAAATTCAATCGTGAATTCATACCAGGCCCTCCCAACATATTCACCAACATATAAAAGGGTATCCGGTGTTTATGACCAATGGGGTACGCTGTTCTTCCTATTGCACACCGTGCCTGTTTCACAGGACGATATAAGGTTACCTGCCTTGGTTTATACCCAGAAGTTTTTTCGCGTGGTATTGTACGTGTTAGCTGCTTTCCTTCAAGGTATTTACGGGCAAGTCGTTCCACGTCCACTTCAGACAAATCACCAACGCAACTGAACACAATCTTGTGTGTATCGATATGACCTTTATAAAAGTTTATGAAGTCACTACGCTTAAAAGATCGTATTGTTTCAGGCCTCCCCAGGATGTTCATTCCCATGGGATGATTTTTATATAATACTGTTTCAAATTCATCCTGCAAGGAGTCGTCTGGATGATCGAAATACATGGACATCTCTTCAAGTATTACACCGCGCTCCTTTTCTATCTGATTCAAGGGGAACACTGAATTGAAGGTGATGTCCGCCAGCAGATCAATTGCGCGCTCTACATGCTGATCGCGAACAGAGGCAAAGAACATTACTTTCTCCTTATCGGTGAAGGCGTTAAGCTCACCACCAACGGAGTCAAGGCTATTCAGAATATGAAATGATTTTCGCTTCCGGGTCCCCTTGAAGGCCATATGTTCCCAGAAGTGCGTCAGGCCTTGGGTTGTTTCATCTTCATCCCTGCTGCCAACATCAAGTGTAAGTCCACAATGAATAATGCGTGTATTCTCAACCCGTTGATACACGATGCGAATACCATTGGATAATGTAAAAATATGGGGGGCTCTCATAACGTGCGCAAAAATACCGCGTTTAGGTATACCGTCCCAACTGCGAACATAAATGCCCGTGTGCGAACAAGCGGTTGCAACTATCCCTTATTTATTAAGTATTTTAGACCTAAAGATATGGCCTCTTTTTTGCAAAACGCTTAACGCTATGGATACTCAAAAAGTTAAAACCTGTTTTACGATTACCTTCACCGATGAGCAATACATGCGGGCCAGGGTATATGTTGAAGATATGAAGCGCCACCCAAAAAGAGTTTTCTGGAGAGGCAAACATGGAAAAACGGATGAAGAGCTGATTGTGGA
>CAZCRJ010000635.1:0-2049 GCA_964501015.1 uncultured Roseivirgaceae bacterium
GAAAGTTTTGTTCAGCCAATTGAAAGGCAAAATCTCCTTTACCTTTGACGGTAGTCTTCGAATTTGTGTTCACCTTTCTGGTTTGTATTGGAACTTAGCTGACCCTTTCCATTCTCTATTATTGATTGATCGTTCTTTCTTTCATAAAATCAATCTTATCCTGATTTGGTTTCATGGTAACTCGATATTTGGTGTGTTTATCCGTAGTTTGTTTTTAGCCTTCAAAGACGAATCGATCATCAACCCAACTTCCAGCAATAAACGACAGTTGTTGTTGTTGAGTTGTTAAACTGCTTATCTGTGCATTTGAACTATACAATATAAAGGCTATTGGTAAAACCAGGAGTAGTTTGTTTATAAAAGTTAATTAAAATGTTTTTGTATTAATTAACAATGACTACAAACAGCATAGTATAATCCCACAGTAAAGGATTTGGTCTGCCTAAGGCAAAGTTTCTTAGGAACTAGAATTCTCATGTTTTACAGTTTAGCCCTAATTACGCTTTTCCAATATTGGGATGCTGTGCTTTTTACTCTTTCTTGCTTTTTAATTTTCTCCAATTTAAAAACCATTTTTCGCCTGCAAATACCAATACAATTCCTATGCCAGAGACAATGACAACGCGAATATCAGAATTAGCTTTTATCCATAAAAAAGCAATTAAAACCACTATATCCAGTATGAGAGCAGTTATCAGTATTATCCCGTTGGCTTTTACATCTTTTCTCAAATGTCTAAAAACACCCCAATGAATAATCATATCCATAATTAAATAGAAAATTGCCCCTATAGACGCAATACGAGTTAAGTCTAAGAAAATCGTCAAAGTTATAGCAATGACCACAATATATACCAACATATGTTTTTGAATACCTCCTGGCAATCCAAATTGGCTATAAGGTATAAGCTCCATATCTGTTAGCATTGCAGTCATTCTTGATACTGCAAAAATGCTGACTATTATTCCTGAAATAGTGGCTAATATGGCTATTCCTACAGTAAAATATAGCCCATAATTGCCAAATGCAGGTCTCGCAGCTTCTGCCAAGGAATAATCTTTTGCTGCAACAATTTCTGAAATTGAAAGGCTACTATTTACTGCAATAGCCACTAAGAAATATACTACAGTGCAAACGATTAAAGAAATAATAATTGACCTGCCTACATTTTTATGGGGTTTGGTGATTTCTTCACCACTGTTTGTAATGGTGGTAAATCCCTTGTAAGCTAAAATAGAAAGTGCACAAGCACCAACAAAGCTAGACAGTGAATAGTCTTCTGAAGTTAAGGGATTCGGCACTAAATCAGAAAAAACAAATTCCGCAGCCCATAAACCTCCAATCGCAAATATGAGAATCCCACCAATTTTGATAAAGGAGGCAAATTGGGACGCATTTCCGATCACCTTATTTCCTGATAAATTAATAAGGTAAGCAAAAATCAATAAGGTTACACCCAAAGCGGGAACCCAAAAGGAATGATTGTCAACATCAAATAGTTGCAAGGTGTAGGAACCAAAAGTTCTTGCTACCAAGCTTTCATTGATGATCATAGAAAGAGCCATCAGTACAGCAGCTCCTCCAGTAACGGTTTTTTTTCCGTAGGCTTTCATTAAAATCATTGCAATTCCTCCCGCTGAGGGGTAAGCATTTGAAACTTTGATATAGGAATAGGCACTGAAGCTTGAGATAATTGCTCCAACTATGAAAATGTAAGGGAACCATGTTCCAGATAATTCGGCTACCTGACCCAAGAGTGCAAAAATTCCAGCCCCAATCATTACTCCTGTGCCAAGAGCTACCGAACCTTTCAGGGATAGACTATTTTTCTTATAATTGTCCATTTCTTTATTTGGCCTGATTTTCGAATTTTTATGGGTAAATACCCCAAATAAGAAAGCTAATAAACGTAAGAGTTTAGGATGTTCTGCTTTTCCTTCTGTTACACAAGATAGGTAAAAACAACTAATTCTTTAGAAAACAATTTCTGCCTTGTTTTTTCTTAAGTGTTTTTTGGCTAAGTTTTATTATCGAATTTTACATCCTTTA
>CAZCRJ010000636.1:0-2031 GCA_964501015.1 uncultured Roseivirgaceae bacterium
ATCATCAAAAATAGGAGCACTTCAAGCTACTTATTTTTTTATCCACGTGCCCCATTTGCCGCTTAAGAATATTGTCCAGGGCATGTATTGTCTTCACCAGGTATTTTCCTTTATTCAACATCACACACTCGGCCATTACCCCCATTGCAGCGTCTGTCATCTCTGATCGTGTTGCAAAGCTGGTTTTATTCATCGTTTCCAGCACCTGTGTTGCCCAGATCACCGGAATATGAGCGGCTTCACAAATCCAAAGTATCTCTTCCTGAATTTCACTCAATCGCTCAAATCCGATTTCCACTGCAAGATCTCCTCTTGCAATCATCACGCCAAAGATTTGATCCTTCATACCAGTAAGCAATAATCCAGGAAGGTTTTGCACGGCATTGAGTCGTTCGATCTTCAGAATGATAGCGGGAAGGTTTGGTCTAACCCTATGTTTTTTCAATTCTTCGCGTAGCTGGTCAACGTCATGTGGTGTGCTCACAAAAGAGAATCCCACCATGTCGGCATGTTGGCAAATAAAAGGGATAAAGGAGATATCACTTTTTGTCAAGGGATTAATGCGAAGATCCGAATCCGGAAGATTGATTCCCTTTTCAATTTTGAGAAATGGTTTTTGAGTGGATATTCGGGTAATGCGTATGATTACTTCTTTTCCTGATACCTGAATTACTTTCCCCTCAAATTTTCCATCATCGAAGAAAATATGCTCACCTGGCTTCATCATGGTTATGATTTCTGCTGGTGCTACTGTAAGCACAGTTTTGCGGTCACTTCTTGTTTTTGCCGAAAAGGTTCCGCGCAGCGCCAACTCATCATTTTCCTTCAGCTTAATCTTATCCCTTGAACTATTGGAGACATAGATTGACTTTACCCTGATTTTTGGCCCCCCCAGATCCATATACACTTTGCACGCATTACCAGTTTTCGCCATGGATTTTTTCAAGGTCTCGATAAGCGCTGTCCATATTGGCGGAGAATCATGCGCACAATTAATTCTGGCTACTGTCATACCAGCCAGAAGGAGTTCTTCCATTTGCATGCGGTCGGTCGCCAACGCTGCCGAGAGCGTAACCATAATATGAGGTCTGGCAATATGGGTATCTGCTCCCAGTAAGGTTTCGCGGTTCAGTAGCCGTAACTTACCCGCCACTTCAAAAGAGCAATTGATTTTCACGTTCCTGGCCCGCTCGGGTGACAACCATTTTAACACATTGTTGACCTGCGACAACACATGACTTTCACAGCTGGTCAATGATGAGAGGCCAATCTTATGAAGGTATTCCTGGGCGAGTCTGATTTCAGTTCTTCGCAATACCAGGTAATGAATCAGGTTAGCCGCACTGATTTGGTTGTTATGGTGAAGCGATTCAAAGGTTGCGTTGAATCCTTTTTCTACAGCCAGCATTTCATTGCCTAATTCTTCCAGCTGCAGCGACACCAATTCGTGATTGATTTCAGCAATGGATGCACTCATGACATTTTACTATTGAAGGGTCGTTCTTAAACGTTCCGGCAAACAGGTATCCGGTTTCGTTAGAATTCTACGTTAAACTTACCCCCTGTAAGCATCATCTTCATCAGGTTAATGGCAAAATATTATCAGGTATTGAGGTGATGTTAATCATATTGACTACCATTGAGTTACACATCTAAAAAATGCAACAATAACTTAGAAGTCTACCATTACCTTCCACAATTGTGAAAACTCTTTTAAATACGAGCGAATTACTCCTCCTTCTGTAGTGAATAACACATTTTCATGATTGTACAGGGCGGCACTCCGTGTCCGGTTATACTTCCGGTTAACAAGGCGCGGTCATCAATCACCATGAATTTGTGGTGCATGTGATTAGGAGTATCATCCGTTTTTATTGGTATTCCCATCGCAGAGAGATAACCAATATCTGAACCCTCATCATTTAGTTTATCATTATCGGTGATGATTTGAACGTTAACACCTTTCTTATGGGCAGTAACAATCGAATGGGTGATTACATCATCACTGATAGTAAAGACGCAAATCCTGAG
>CAZCRJ010000637.1:0-2026 GCA_964501015.1 uncultured Roseivirgaceae bacterium
ATTATGTACACATGATCTTTTTTGCTATCAAAACCCTTTCTTGATTCAATCTCCTTTCTGCGTGTATTCAATGCATTTTTGTAATCGTTATCTTTATTCGGGTCATAAATTAAAAAGAAAACATCCCTGCCATCTGGATCAATTACATTCAACGGTTGATTTAACACATAGTTATATGGAGAAAACGCTGAATATTTTTCTGCATGAGGATCCACAGCAGTCCATCTCCCAATTTCTGTCATGTGCATTCTCCAGCCATAATCCAGCCACCCAGCAAAATCTATCTCCTCCTTACCATTATACTTAAATGGCTGGTCGGTCATTTCCTTTCGGATGTAACTATGGGCAGTCATACCAAAGGGGTAATAAAAAATTTCTTCTAACGCGCTGGAGTGCTGGTGCATAATCTTCAAATCATCAAAGAACACGTCCACAATTTTATTGTTCTCGTTGCTCAGGTAAATGTACACATATCCGGGCTTTCGCGCCACTGCCGTAAGCTCCAGTTTTTCATGAGGCACATTACTCCCTGTCTCTAATGCGCTCGTGCTAATCTGATCAAAACCAAAATCGTATGGAATAAAATCTTCATCAAACAAAATATAGTTCAAGTAGGCTTTCGGTGCGTTCTCATCTACCAGGGGGCCGCTGTTGATCAGCAAGCCAAAACTATTTAATGCCTGCAAACTTTCGTACGCCCATCCTGCCTCACCGGTGGATGTTGAACTTACACCAAACGCATTGCTGATTGCAGCAAGCATCAGGGTTTCAACGTTTGTATTGTCATTGGTGGGTGTGTAGTATTTAGCGTACACTTCTATGCTAACTGTATCTCCCGGTACAACGTGTAATGATTTCGCAAGGCCAATAATTTCATTTTGGTTGGCTGCACTTAACCGCAGTGATTTTGTTCCTTCCGGTGTGTGGTTGTACAAGCTGGTGGATACAATCACCGCATTGTCATAACTTGGATTAAACTCAGCTTGTTCGTTGGTTGCATTCGCATCTTCAAAGCCGGCCGTGTAAATATCGGTTTGGTCTTTTGTTGAGAATGTTACCCGAACGTTGCCCAGGTGATCTTTGAGGTGATACTGGTAAACAAAATTGCTTTCATCAGCAGGCACTATTCTTCCTTCTTCGTGAAGGATGAACTGCAACGTGTCGTTCTTATAAAGAAATTCTCCCAGGTATTCTATTCTTTTTTGTGCAGCGCCAGATTCTGTTTGCATAAGCTTTCTTCCGGTGGCATCATATACAAACTGTATTGAGTCTCCATTGCTTTTAATTCCTTGCTTGGGCAGGTTTAATAGGTTGTACTCAATAACGGTTATGTCTTTGTTCAAATCCCGTGTCATGCTCCCATTATTATCATAAGCGTAATCGTTGCCCACAGTGTTGCCGTCCTTAAAGCCTTTTGTAATATCACCTTTATCATCCACTTTCATCAGCTGGTTGCCCATGTAGTGATACATTAAACTATCCATGAGCGTACCGTCTGCACCCCTGCGTGAAAGTTTGTCAATATTTCCGTTCAGGTCATAAACAAAATTACCTTCAAAGAATGCGTTAGTGACGTTCCAACTTGCGAGCTTCTCATGGTGTTTGGCTGATAGAAGACGGTTCATCGGATCATACTCAAACCTGTAAGCCCGTTCTGTAGGCTGGTCTAATTCAATAATTCCAATTCCTTGGTTGGCGCTCCATTTTGTTGCCGATATGTTCCCATTAAATAGAGGAGTAAACGTTCCGATGCCAATGCAGCTATTATAAGCCAGGTGCATACCAAAATAATCACGAGGACCAACATCAAGAGCCGAATCTAAGTTACTTTGGTTTATGCGCGTCAACCATCCCCGAATGTTGAATCTGTAATCCACATGCTGTTTAAAATTAGTTCCGTTATTAGTCGAGTGGAGTTGCTTTAACACGAGTTCGCCAATGGGATTATAGTGGTTGCGCGAGAGAAGTACAGAATCTTCATTATTGATGCGGTGCCAGGTATGGGTTGGCCTCTGGGCATGGTCAT
>CAZCRJ010000638.1:0-2013 GCA_964501015.1 uncultured Roseivirgaceae bacterium
TGGAGAAACTTTAACGATAAGTTAATCAGTAAAAACAAATGGCGATGATCGAATTCATGCAGGAAGCCATCCGCCTGGCGGTTGAGAATGTGGAGAGTGGTCGGGGTGGACCGTTTGGCGTGGTGATTGTAAAGGATGGGAAAATTATTTCAACGGGAGTCAATGAAGTAACTGCAACCAATGACCCGACAGCCCATGCAGAGATGGTGGCTATCCGGAAGGCTTGTCAGTATCTAAATACATTTCAACTAACCGGCTGTGAGGTTTATTCCAGTTGTGAACCCTGCCCCATGTGCATGGGCGCAATTTATTGGGCCCGGCCGGACAAGGTATTTTTTGCAGCCACCAAAGAAGATGCCGCCAAGATTCAATTTGATGATCAATTTATTTATGAAGAGTTTGCAAAACCGCTGCATGAGCGCAAATTACCTATCCACCAACTGATGCGCGAGGAGGCATTGGTGGCTTTTGAAAAATGGGCAGATAGTGAGAACAAGACCTTGTATTAAAAATCACATCCAATAAACTGAAAGCGGAATTAAAGTATACAGAAGAACCAATTCATCCTGAAGCAAGTTTAAGGGCTTATTATTTTATGAAGCAGTCAATGCCATAATCGCTTTGTTCATTGAAAGATTACCTCTTGATAAGTGTCTTACAAATGACAACCATCATAGAGGAATACGATTTTTATCCTCTGTTCAGTCCATCCAGTTCTGTAACATTAATCACCTTAAAAGTGGCCAACTTCTCCTAGATTTGAGGCTTAACGTTATGAACAAATGATTCGTTTACTTGCACTGCTACTAATGATGGGGCTGTCTTCCGGGTGCAATGCCCAGGCAACCTTTGACTATTCCATTGAATTAACACCTGTTAACATACCTGAACTACCCGGCCTTCATTCCTACGCGTTTGCACAATACGATGGCAAATGGTTGATTATTGGTGGCCGGAAAGATGGCTTACATGCACGGCAACCGTTCAACTCCTTTCCACAAGCGGAAAACAATACTTCGCTTTATGTAATTGATATCCAAGCTAAAAAATTCTGGTCTGCAGAGCTGGCGACTTTGCAGGAAGGGCTGCGCGATCAGCTTCAGTCAACCAACATGAACTCTTACCAGGATGGTCATACGCTGTATATTGTAGGTGGGTATGGGGCGGCTGAATCTACCAAACGGCATATCACTTTTCCATACCTTACAGCTGTCAATGTTCCTTCCGTGATCAAGGCCATCATTAACAATAAACCTTTTGATCCGTATTTTAAGCAACTAAGAGATGATGCCTTTGCCGTAACCGGTGGACAACTGGGCAAAATTGGCAATACTTTTTACCTCGTTGGTGGGCACCGCTTTGATGGTCGGTATAATCCAATGGGACATCCCTCCTATAAGCAAACCTATACTAACCAAATCAGGATGTTTACCATTGACAACAGCGGATCTGCGTTGTCTTTTTCAAACTATAAAACACAAACTGATGAAACACACTTAAGGCGAAGAGATTTCAACCTGCTGCCGCAAATATTCCCCGATGGTCGTGAAGGTTACTTGTTGTCTTCCGGTGTATTTCAAGAGGACAAAGACCTGCCCTTTTTATATCCGGTGGAAATTACAGCAGACAGCTACACGCCCATACTTGCCTTCAATCAATACCTAAGCAACTACCATAGTGCAAAAGTTTCGCTATATGATAAATCTTCCAAAACCATGCATATGGTATTCTTTGGTGGGATGAGTCAGCATTATTACGAGGGCGAAACATTGGTTAAAGATGACCTGGTACCGTTCGTGAAAACCATCAGTGTGGTAAGCCGGTTTGCCGATGGCACACTAAAAGAAATTGCGTTACCTGTAGAAATGCCATCGTATGCCGGTGCCAGTGCTGAATTTATCCCTAATGAAAAAGTGCCGCACTATCCATCGGAGATTATTAAACTATATGAACTTAAACAATCGGAAGTCTTGATCGGCCACAGTTATGGTGGCATTGTGAGTCCGGATGTAA
>CAZCRJ010000639.1:0-2012 GCA_964501015.1 uncultured Roseivirgaceae bacterium
GACTGGCACAACATGGCCGAAATGGGTGGCACAATGGCGACCGAATTATCCAATCAGGCGACCCCTCCTGTACCTGATTTATTCTGTAGAGTAAATAGTTAAGATTGAATTATTTATTGGCATATTGTATTTATGAAATCAGTTTTGGCAGTAATTGTGAATTTTGGTTCTGAGCAGAGTCATTATCTTCAACAAGTTGTAACCACCCTTAAAAGTATAGAAAAATACAAGGTAACGGTTGTCGTAAATTCAAACATCCCCCTGCCGGATCTAGCTAACATTGACAAAGTAAATGTCATTAAACGTGTTTCCACGGCTCATGTAATCAATAAGCTCTTGTTTAAAATGGATAAACGTATGTGGAATAAGAAAGTGTTCGACTATAATCTTCTTCCGATGACTTGTCGTCAGGTTATTGATAGGGAGTCCGATAACTTTGATTATTTTATTTTTAGTGAAAACGACCATTTGTGGTTAGAGCATCATATCACTGGATTTATTTCCTACGAAGAGCTTTTACCTGAAAACAGGATTACAGGATTGATCCAGTACGAGGATTATGATTTCCCCTCATCGGATAAATATTTTCCTGCTTATCATGAGCCATATGATTGGGATTATCATTCTGTTGAAGAATATGGCGGGAAAATATTTGCTCATTTTACAAATGTGCATCAGGGATCATTTTTGATTTCACGCGATCAGTTAAAGCGAATAAAGTCAAAGCATGACTTTACACAATTTATGTCTAATGACAGATATAGCATGAAATGTAAGGTTAATACAGACATTTATCAATATTGCGGCATGCGCAAAATGATTTGTATATCGGAATTCGAAAAAAATATTATCCACCATTTGCCAAATCTATATACAACCGGGAAATTGGGTAGAGATAAATTAGGTTCTGATGAATTACGGATGCGTAATGCACTTCAACGGCTTTTAGGTTCAGGTAAAGATGTGTAATCAATCTTATTTATTCAGGCATCAATTTGGATCCTAAAGTTTTGGCGCAAGTAATTTGTATTACCAGCTTCTAAGATATGCATACACTTTGTGTATCGGTAAGCCCATCACATTAAAGTACGAGCCAACAATTTTCTCAATGGCAATCATCCCGATAAAATCCTGAGCGCCATAGGCTCCAGCCTTGTCGTAGGGTTTGTACTGATCGACATAGAATTCAATTTCCTCCTGCGTAAGTTTTTTAAAGGTTACTTCGGTGGTGTCGTCAAAGCTTTCATCTTTGTCGGCCGAGAGGATGCAAACTCCCGTCATGACCTGGTGTGTTTTTCCGCTTAAGCGGGTAAGCATGTTAATAGCTTCGTTTCGATTAGCAGGCTTATTGATAATTTCCTGATCAAGAATAACAACTGTATCAGCGGTTACAACAATTTCATTCTGTAGTGTGGTGCGAAAATGTTCGGCTTTCTTTACAGCCAGGTACCGGGCTACCTGGTCAACGGGTAGCGTAGGGGGAAACGACTCATCGGCAACAGGTTTTTCTACGGTAAAGTCGAAGCCCGCCTCGCGCATCAGGTACTGCCTGCGGGGTGATGAGGAAGCCAATATAAGACGTTTGCTTTGCATCAATGTTAGTGAATGATGATAACTCCATCTCTGGATAGTTCAATCATCCCGTTTTCCCGGATGGCATCGATTAGTTTATTGAAATTTGCTTCAAATAATTGTTTTAATTCCTGCAGACGCAAATTGCCGGTAGTAACGAATTCTACTTTGTAAGGTTCCTTTCGTAAGAGATAGGAATGAAAAAAATCCGTGTCCTTTGTAATTACAATTCGTTTTTGATCAATAGAAATTTTACGGATTGTCTTATCAGGTGTTAAGTTCTTCCCAGGAAGTTCACTTGTGTGAATGGAATCGAAGCCATGTTTTTTAAAAATTGCGGAAATGGAGGGAGGTAACTGGGCATCGATAATGAAATTCATTAGGCTGCAGAATAAGTAATACCCTTATGTTTTAAAACTTCGGTTGCATATACGATACAA
>CAZCRJ010000640.1:0-2006 GCA_964501015.1 uncultured Roseivirgaceae bacterium
AAGCCAGAGCTGGATGAAATCAAAGAAAAGTTTGGTGAGGATATGACCAAAATTCAGCAGGAGCAAATGAAGTTGTATCAGCAGGTTGGTGTTAACCCGTTAAGTGGATGTATTCCACTGTTGTTGCAGATGCCCATACTCTTTGCCATGTTTTATTTATTTCCGAACAGTATTGAGTTGCGCCAGGAATCCTTCCTTTGGGCAGAAGATTTATCCACCTACGATTCCATAGTTAACCTGCCGTTCACCATTCCTTTCTATGGCAATCACGTAAGTTTATTCACGTTGTTAATGACAGTGTCCACGCTGGTGTATACCTGGCAAAATAATCAGATCTCATCTGTACAGGGCCCGATGAAATCAATGTCGTACATGATGCCGGTGATCTTCCTGTTTGTATTGAATTCATTCCCATCGGGATTGAGTTTCTATTACTTCATCACCAACCTGGTAACCTTCGCACAACAAGCCATTATCAAGCGCTTTGTTGATGAGAACAAGATAAAAGAGGTAATGGAGAATCACCGAAAGCTTATGGCCAGCGGAGGAGTGAAGAAATCAAAGTTCATGTCGAAGCTGGAAGAAGCTATGAAATCCAGTGAAGAAGCGCGCAGGCAAGCTGATGAAACCCGGAAAAAGAAGAAAAATTAACAACCGGTTGTGCATCGAATGTGGACAAATACGTTCCACAATGTTCCACGCCCCTAACACATTCGTCTATATTTGCAGTCCTGACACAAACCGTCAGGACTGATTTTTTAAACTTGTGCCCTGCCAATGCAACACATCCGGCCGGAGCCGTAAACTTATTACTACACAGACGAAAGGATGGGAAAGATCATCGCGATTGCCAATCAAAAAGGAGGAGTTGGAAAAACCACATCGGCAATAAACCTTGCCGCCAGTTTAGCCGTGCTGGAAAAAAAGACACTATTGGTCGATGCCGATCCTCAAGCCAACTCCACCTCCGGATTAGGCATCAATCCAAAAGGCGTTGCCGTAGGCCTGTATGAATGTATGATTGATGGTGTTGATCCACGGGAAGCGATTGTTACCAACGAACAGATAAAATACCTCGATGTATTACCCTCTCATATCGACCTGGTGGGTGCAGAAGTTGAAATGGTCAGCATTGAAGAGCGTGAGGAAAAAATGCGGGATGCCTTGCAGAAAGTAAAAGACGATTATGATTTTGTTATCATCGACTGCTCCCCTTCCCTTGGCTTGATTACCATCAATGCACTCACTGCAGCCGACTCCGTGATTATTCCTGTTCAGTGTGAATACTTTGCGCTAGAAGGTTTGGGCAAGTTGCTCAACACGATTAAAATAATTCAAACACGACTTAATCCACGGCTTGAAATTGAAGGGATATTATTAACCCTTTACGACTCGCGTACCAGCCTGGGCAACCAGGTGGTGGAAGAAGTACGAACACACTTTAGTAAAATGACTTTTAAAACGATCATTCCGCGAAATGTTAAGCTGAGTGAATCACCAAGCTTCGGACTTCCGGTGATCATACACGATGCCGAAAGTAAGGGCGCCATCAGTTACCTGAACCTGGCGCATGAAGTATTGGATAAAAACGGATTATCACAATGAGTAAGAAAAAAGCATTAGGCCGGGGATTAAATGCACTCCTTAGCGACAGTGATCAGGATGAACGGCTGGAATCTGATGTACCGGTTGTGCATCCTTCACCATCGGGTAGCATTTCCGAGATCCCCATTGAAAAGATTGAAGTAAATCCATTTCAGCCACGTACCTATTTTGATCAGGAAGCACTGAAGGAGCTTACTGAGTCCATTACGGTGCATGGTATAATCCAACCCATAACACTGCGCAGGTTATCCCGCGATCAGTATCAGCTTATATCGGGTGAACGCAGGTTTCAGGCGTCAAAGCTTGCAGGTCTGAAGACTATTCCTGCCTATGTACGGTTAGCCGATGACCAACAGATGCTGGAAATGGCCCTTATTGAAAACATTCAACGCGAAAACCTG
>CAZCRJ010000641.1:0-2005 GCA_964501015.1 uncultured Roseivirgaceae bacterium
ACCTTTTTTCTCCAGACGAATCGGCATCGCCCGGGATACTGCCACCGGACAAAACATCCAAAACCCGATTTACGGAGGTGTGCGACTTAGTGGCAAGTTGGACAACAATTGGCGCATCGGATTCATGACGATACAGGCTGGCAAAGATGAAACCATCAGCCTTCCTTCAACCAATTTCACTGCTGCTTCGCTGCAAAGAAAAGTATTCAGCCGGTCAAACATAGGGCTAATCCTTGTTAACAAACAAGCCTTACAGGATTCAATCGGTGGAGAATTTACATCTTCTCCAACTAGCTACAACCGAATGATCGGTGCTGACTTCAATCTTGCTTCAAAAGACAATGTCTGGACAGGGAAATTATTTTACCATCGTTCTTTCGATAATAAGAAACTGGATTCAACCTTTGCCGCAGGTGCCAGCGTAAACTACAATACCGTGCGTTGGTCAATTAATCTTTTCTCCCGCAATGTTGGCAATAACTACAATCCGGAAGTTGGGTTTGTCAGGAGGAAAGATATTATTCAAGTCACTTCAACAACCTGGTATAATTTCTACCCTAACTCTGGCACTATACAAAGCCATGGGCCCGGATTTGATTTTGATATGGTTGGTAATAAAGTAAATGGTTTTCTCGATTGGGATGTGAACCTGATGTACAGGATGAGGTATAAAAATACGGCCATCTGGAATGTGCGATTGCGTAAAGAATACACCTACCTGTTTAGCGCATTTGATCCCAGCGGAACAAATGGTCTTCCTCTTCCATCCGGATCGGAGTATACCAATAATCTGATCGTTGGAAGTTTTAACTCCGATGCCCGAAAACGTTTCTTCTTCAATGTTTCAACGCGAACGGGTGGGTATTTCAATGGAAACAGAGTAAATTTCTCCGGTGCTCTAACATACCGGTATATTCCATGGGGTTTTATTTCCTTAAACTATTCTTATAACGCCATCCGGCTACCATATCCTTATGCTGATTCCGATTTAATACTTTTAGGTCCACGGTTTGATCTTACATTATCACGAGCTGTTTTCTTCACTACCTTTTTCCAGTACAACAATCAGTTAAATAACCTGAATATCAATTCACGGTTGCAGTGGCGGTTTAAGCCTGTATCTGACATCTTTCTGGTGTATACCGACAATTATGTAACAGAATCCTTTACCGATTCAGATGGAAACTACTTCGCACAAGGTTCGCCACGTTTGCGTGGCATTGTCTTCAAAATTAGCTATTGGCTAAATATGTAATTTATACTCATTGATTATCAATATGTTATAGTTTATAAATTAGATGTTTAAACATTTATTTATACGCTGGTGTTATACTTGTTCATCAAAATCTTTCTCTAAAATTAATTAACTATGAAAAAAGTCAACTTTATTATGATGGCCCTGCTGGTAAGCAGCAGTTTAATGGCGCAGGGAACCTGGTCAATCGACAAGGTTCACTCTAAAATAGGATTTAGCGTAACTCATATGGTGGTGTCGGAAACTGAGGGAGTATTTAAGGATTACACAGCATCTATTGAAAGTAAGACCGCAGACTTTAATGGTGCATCAGTATCCTTCTCTGCAAAAGTAGCTTCCATTAACACGGACAACGAAAGACGGGATAACCACCTTCGCTCTGCTGACTTTTTTGATGCTGAGAAATTTCCGGAGATTTCATTTGCCGGAAACCTGGTGAAAGAAGGCAGCAAGTACAAGCTTAAAGGTGATTTCACCATGAAGGGCGTAACTAAGAAAGTTGAATTTGATGTTACCTATGGTGGATCAATTAATACTGGTCGTGTTGAAAAGGCCGGTTTCAAAGTAATGGGTGTTATTAACCGTCAGGATTATGGTGTTAGCTGGGCTAATAAAATGGCCGGTGGCGAAATGGTGGTAGGTGATGATGTTCAATTGAATATCAAAATCGAATTAGACAAACAACCCACCAGTTAATTAAATTTTAATGTAAAAGTCCGGGATAAAATTAGTGTTTACCCCGGACTTTTT
>CAZCRJ010000642.1:0-1997 GCA_964501015.1 uncultured Roseivirgaceae bacterium
TAGGGTTTCATCATTGGAAAATCATCTTTTAAATTTTCGGGTGTTACTACGGGCAACACACGCTCTGCACGGTCCAGTAAAAAGACCAGGAAACTTCGCCATAACAATACGGCTGTAGGGATCCGCTCCACAATCATGGCATACATGTTTACCGGGCGGAAGGCAATATCACCAATACCATCACGGTTAAGATCATACCCCTGGTACTTGTCCCAATAATTTTTTGATAACGTATTCAATACAACAGTACCATTGGTGGCCAGGTCAAACGTATTGGATTGAAAATTATTCTCCGTAAACGTGTTGTCATCACAACTGGCCTGGAGTTTAATAGCCCAGCCATTGCCAGAGAAAAGATTACGGCTGAACGTTGTCCGGCTTGACCCCTCCATATAGATTCCAATGGTGTTCTGAATGAATACATTTTCCTCCACCCTACTGTCGCGTATATCCTTCAACAACAAACCGTATGCGCTTGCGCCCCAGTTATGATCAAAACTGTTTTTAATCATCGTTACGTGACTCGAATACATTACTGCAACGCCTGCCCCGTTGTTACTGAAAATATTATCCTGGTACTCATCATCGTTTGAGAACATGAAGTGCAAGCCGTACCGGAGATTTCCTTCACTTTTGTTTCCGGTAATAACGGAGTTTGTTACAAACTCAAAATAAATTCCATCCCGATGTCCCTGGATTACATTATCCTTAATGGACGCATTGGCGCATTGCCACAAATGGATACCGTTACCGGTCTGGTGATCGCTTTGCGCAGATGCCTTAAAAATATTATTCTCAACTTTACAATGGTTGCTGGCCGACAGGTGTACACCGAAAAATGTATCGATAAATTCATTCCGTGTAATGGTGGCAAAATCTGCCTGCATACCACCAATACCGGCCAGGTCTTTCATGCTGGCCACACCGCTATTCATTATTTTAAACCCGGTAATGGTAACGTGGCGGGCTTCCAGTGTGATCACTTCAACGTTATGTTCGCCATCAATGGTGGGTTTGCCATCTCCAATCAGAACAAGTGGCTTCGTAATTAGAATGGTTCCTTCGCGGTAGACTCCCGGCTTTACACGGATCGTGTCACCGGCATTGGCCAAGGCAATCGCTTGTTTGACGGAGGATACTTTTCCGCCCGGCTGCACAATGATGGTAGCTGCCGTTGCTGGCGATAAAAGCAGTAGTATAAATACGCTATGTAATAATCTGTTCATTTTGCGTGGCGACAAAACAGAACTCAATGTATGTGGTTACGCCTGGCTTTCCGGAAATTGAATTCCTTTCAACACATCGCGTTTACCGCAACTGGTTCTATGAATAATCCAAAATAATGTCAATGGAAGTGTACATTCCGTTCTCCTTTATTTATTATTTAAACTGTGTTGTCAATTCTCCCCAGGTCAGGTAAAAACCGTTAAACTGTTTGCGGTAAAGTTTATGTGCTTCATCGGTTTCAAATGCTGCGACCTGACTATTCATCGGACTTTTTATTTCCGGTGATTTGACATAGAATGCTTCACCCGCAGCTATTAATTTTTCGGGCTGAGCGTAATCGATCACTAACTTATATTTCACATCCCGTTCGGTCAATGATCCTTCATTCAGAAAATTCACCAGGCAATTCACATCATCAAATTTGAAAACCTTACCCTTTTGCGTAACAACTTCCGCTCCGAATTTTCTGTCCATGATGGTCATCTTGCACGCATGGCAGGCATCGGTTCCATACACAATCGGTTCAGGCTCAACGTTGCAGGCTGACAATGCCAGCACTGTCGCCATCACTACAGTAAATACTATTCGTTTCATGCTGTCTTCTTTCCGTATTTAAATATTTCCAAGCCTAAAACAACAAAAATTGCCAACCCCACTGCAACAAAAATCCAGCTGCCAATATCTGGTCCGGAAAAGGCAGTGAAATTCAACAGTTGTTTGGTGCCAATTAACGGAGGCTGATACGACATACCCGGAACCACGATGGGAGC
>CAZCRJ010000643.1:0-1991 GCA_964501015.1 uncultured Roseivirgaceae bacterium
TGTTTCGTTAGATAGGTTTTTTCAAACTCTGACATGACGATACGTTCCAATGCCTGACTGTTTAGTACTGAACTAAAGGCATCTGGTTTCTTCTCTTCTGTCAGCGTTTTCAGGCAAATGGTTAACCGCTCGCGGGGTTCCTGAATATTGTTTGTGGCAAAGTCAATTTTGTGTTCAAGCCAGGTCCAGTACCAATCGATCAGATAGACCAGCAGCCGGTGTTTATTTTCGAAATAACGGTAAACTGATGCTTCTGTTGAATCAATTTCATCAGCCAGTTTTTTGAAGGTAAATTGCTCAAACCCAAGTGTATCAATAAGCTGAACACCGGTGGTAATTATTTTTTGGCCCAATTCAGTACTCTGAGGGTCTCGCAAAAATAGGGAATCACCCAATTTAAAACTCACGATAGCCATTATTCTATATTTAATAGTAAAGCTATCATTAACAATAGTAATTATAAAATGTTCCTATAAATTGTTCGAATATTGTATAAAGAGAACCTGATTTTTTAGCGATTCGCTAAATAAAATCCGGGCTGAGCTCGATGGTATTTCGTAATAATGTAACTTTTCCGTTGCGTTCCATATTCTTCAACAGCCGGGAGATTACTTCGCGCGAGGAATTGAGATCGTTGGCAATTTGCTGGTGGGTAAGTTGAAGGTCCCGTAAACCAAGCTTATCAGCCTGGTTAAGCAGATAATATGAAAGGCGTTCATCCATACTTTTAAAGGCTATGTGATCAATTACCTGTAACAGTTCTTCAAACCGGTTTCGGTAGGTTTCCAACACAAAGTAATACCATGACCGGTAGTTTTTCATCAGGTTATCCATCAGTTCTAGTGGGATAGCGATCACCTCTGTATCTTCAATGGCTTCCGCCAGCATCTGACTTTTTTCATGTTTTGTAGCACATATCATGGACAATGCGCAGGCGTTACCAGGTTCCAAAAAGTACATGAAGAATTCATTACCATCGTCACCTTCACGGTAGAGTTTTACCCGTCCTTTGGCTATCAGCATAGAGGATTGAAAATACTGGCCTGGGCGGATGATTTGCTCCCCAGCTTTGTAAGTTTTGAGCGATCCGTTTGAGGCAACAATTTCCTGTAATTCCCGATCAAAAGAGGGATAGGATTCACGTAAGAGTTGATGGATGCGGTCTTTCATGAAAAATTCAAGAGAGGGTAATTGAAAAATTAAAGTTTGGCGAACTCTACAATGAAGGCGTCCGGATATTTTTTCTTCAACTCATCCCGGAATTGTATAGCCTTTTCCCGGTTTGGAAATTGACCCAGGATAAGGGCATAGTATTTCACCCCACTGATGATCTTAACCTGAACCACAACTTTTTTCTTATAGGAGTTTTTCAGGTTTTCGGATAGTCGAATAAGGTTTACCAGTTCCTGGTAGGTTCCAAGCTGTACGCCAAATCCGGATGGTTTTGAGCGTGAAACCTCGAATCCATAAAATTCCTTTTCCTCAACCGAAACCTGCCCAATAGGACTCGCAGGGTCACTTCGTCTGCCATCGCCCGGATCTGTGACTTCAAGCGAAACGTCAGCCAATCCCTGGCTCATAAATCCCAGTTTTTCTGCTGCCGCTTTTGAAACATCTACAATGCGACCATCAACGTAGGGGCCTCTGTCATTGATCACTACTTCTACCGTCTGGTTGTTGGCCAGATTAGTTAGTCTGACTTTCGTTCCAAAGGGAAGCGTTTTATGTGCAGCGGTGAGCTTATTGTGTTTGTACTTCTCTCCGCTGGCGGTAGGCTGGCCTTCAAACTTGTCGGCATAAAATGAAGCTTTTCCGGTTTGTACCTGGGCGGATGAATAAAATACACAACCAATCAAGACAGGAATTAGGATCAGTAATTTTTTCATATTGGCAGTTTACGAAACAAAAATAAGCAATCGAGTCCTTACCATTGGCGAATTAGTGATTTAAGTCTACCTTTGCCCGGCAAATAATAGATCGTAATTTATTTG
>CAZCRJ010000644.1:0-1991 GCA_964501015.1 uncultured Roseivirgaceae bacterium
TAATGAGTGTTTCCTACCCGATCCTGCTGGCCACCATTCTTACAAATGGTTTTCGATCGGGTGCCTTGTTTATAAATGACTTCAATCATATTTCTGATTTCCAGGCTAAACTAAAGAACAAAATTCTGCAGGAGAGCATGGCTGTGGAGGCAGAAACAGAGCATCAAATCATTTACCGGCCAACCCATTGGTTTACCAAATTATTTCAAGACTGGTCGGGATCAGAAAAATTAAGTGTACACTTTGGGGAAGAAGTGGTGCTGCGCGGATCACTAAAAAGAATAACCAACCTGGAAGATATACTTACCAGGAATGCGGATTTTTAATGAAATCCGCTCCCATTTTTTTCTTTACACAAATGACTTAATGGGGGATGGAGGAACTACTGCACTAGTTTTTCCATAGCTGCATGCACGTGTTGAAAGTTGAATTTCTCAAGCACTTCCTTCATCATGCGTACAATATCTTCATTGCACAAATTCCCAATACTTCCTTCATGGGTATGCTGCACTTTATTATCCGGAGTGAAATCACCTTTCTCTATATCCATTCCGATTTTCTGATAAGCATCCCGGAAGGGCATGCCGGCCAGTACAAGCTTATTTACTTCCTCAACACTGAACAAATACCTGTAACGCTCATCGGTCAGAATATTTTCTTCCACCTGAATGTTGGAAATCATCAGGTGAACCATTGCCAGGCATTCCTTTAGCTTTTGAATGGAGGGGAATAGCATTGCTTTAAGAACCTGTAAATCGCGGTGATACCCTGAGGGTAAATTGACAGTAGTCATGGCCAGGCTATTGGGCAGTGCAATTACTTCATTGCAGTGCGCGCGAATAAGCTCGAACACATCCGGATTTTTCTTATGCGGCATAATGCTGGACCCCGTGGTCAGCTCATCCGGAAAGCTGATGAACCCAAAATTCTGATTCAGGAATAAACAGGCATCTGATGATAACTTGCCAAGTGTAGCTGCCACATTGGCCATAGCCGTGGCAACAATACGTTCTGTCTTACCACGCCCCATTTGTGCATACACGACATTGTAATTCAGGTCATCAAAGCCCAACAATTCTGTAGTCATCTTCCGGTTAAGTGGAAAAGATGAACCATATCCTGCTGCCGATCCTAATGGATTTTTATTGACAATCCGGTAAGCGGCTTCAAGGGTGATGATGTCATCCACCAGGCTCTCGGCATAGGCACCAAACCATAACCCAAAAGAAGATGGCATGGCCAGTTGAAAATGGGTATATCCTGGCAATAAATTTTGTTTAAACTTTTCGCTTTGCGCGATGAGCAGGTCGAACAGATTTTTTACCTCCTTTACCACTTGTTCAATTTCAAAGCGTAAGTAAAGTTTAATGTCTACCAATACCTGATCGTTGCGCGACCGACCACTGTGAATCTTCTTTCCCACATCGCCACGCTTTTTTGTTAACTCCAGTTCTACCTGGGAGTGAATATCTTCTACCCCATCTTCAACCTTAAACTCGCCCTTTTCTATGCGGGAATAAATATTCTTTAATTCAGCGGATAAAATCTCAAGTTCTTTGGGTGTGAGTAAACCAATTGATTCCAGCATTTGGATATGGGCCAGTGAACCCAACACATCAAAGGAAGCCAGGTGCATGTCCATCTCCTGGTCTTTACCGATGGTGAACAGCTCCACTGATTTCAGGGAATCCTTATCCTTTTTCCAAAGTTTGCTCATTCGTTTTCGTTTACTGTTTGCCTTTCTCCGATGAAGTAGATCCGCTTCCTGACAACGCTGTTGAATAGTGATTTAGTAGTCGAATATACGTTTCAATCCCCTCCCTGACTTCATCCACAAGAATAAACTCATCGGCCATGTGTGAACGGGCTGATTCTCCCGGACCAATTTTCACGGAGGGCACAGGAATCAGCGCCTGATCGGACAGCGTGGGCGATCCGTATTTTTCGATCCCTAGTTTCTCCGCAGCCAGCACAAGCGGATGATCGCTTGG
>CAZCRJ010000645.1:0-1614 GCA_964501015.1 uncultured Roseivirgaceae bacterium
AATGTCGCCCGCAGAGGACATTGAGGAAGTTGAGTTCCGTACATTCCCGATGAAGTGAAATCTAGTCTTACTTATTATCCTCAATTAAAAGTAAATATTTTCCACAAATCTTAGCTTCCCCTAACGTGTGAGACTGAGGGGGTGACCACAGGAAGCCAATCAGAAAAGATATCAGAGTCCTCTTTGAGTGACTCTGATGGGGAGTCGCTGGGGGGTGGAAACAAAAGCTGGGTTTTGCAAAACCTCAACGTGCGCAATTTTGTTGGTGAAGAACACCAACAAAGGCTGGAGAGACTTAACCTAGGGGCAGGTTAGTTAAATGGATTCTTCGAATAATCCCCTGCTATACTATCAAGTTTCAGCTCTGTCAAAATAATAAAATTGTTTGGCATGTTTGTATTTATCTCTTCAGTCAAAGAATTCATAAATAAGCGATAACCCTTATCATGTTTTAAGGATTCAGAATGATAAGTTGAAATCGTTTCCCTAAAAATCTTTGCAAGTGAGGGTTCATAGATTATTTGATAATAACCTTTTCCATAAGCCGAATACATTTCAAAAACCTTAGTAGTGTCAAGAATATAATCAATAGTTAAAAATCCGACATATTCAATTGAATCCCTGGTTACAAAGGTAGAAATAAATTTAACTTCATTAAATGTGGAAAACTTTACAATATCAAGTGTACTATCTTTCATTGAGTAAGTCCCTTCTTGCAAGAGTTTTCTAGTCGATAACTTTCCTTCAGAATCAATCAAAATTCCAAATTCATTTGGGGCCACTGTAATTTCTTTAGATTTATCCATGCAACTCACACAAATCAATATAATCAAGGAATAGAATTTAATTTTCATTTCTTATTTTGCATTTTACTTATTGCCTTAGCTTCTTCATTTTGTTCGATAACCATTTTTGAAGAACTTTTTACTTCCTCAGGTATGGCAATAATTTTACTCATGACTGATTCTTTATGTGCTCAAAAATATCTTGAAATATGAATACTCCAATTTGCAACTTTCATTATATTAACGTCTCCCACAGTGAACTCTACGACCAGACAATACTACAAAATTTCAGGAATCTCAGTGTGCAATAATATGTGGCTGAGCAAATGAATTATCCAGAATTAATTTACAAAAGTTTAACCCCCTCTTTCTCCAGTGTAATCTTACGCTGTTTGTATAGTGTACCAATAGCTTTCTTAAAGGCCTTCTTACTGATGCCTACTGTAGCATAAATTTCTTCGGGTGTACTGTTATCGGTAAGGGGTAAACTCCCGTAGTGCGAGTTTAATTTTTTAAGAATCAGATCACAGTTGGGATCATTGAAATTTCTGAATCCGATCGGCTGCAGCGAAATATCCAGTTTATTATCCTCCCGTATCTGTTTTACATAACCCTTTACAGAATCGCCAATGTTCAGCTTGGTAAAAATGTCGCTTTCAAAGATCAGTCCTTCGTGTTTTTGGTTTACAATCACTGAAAAGCCAAGGTCGGTTTTTTTCATGAGCAACACGTTCACGGCCTCCCCTTCTTCCACGGTAAGCGTTTCATTGCTCAGGCGCTTTTCCAGTTTATTGGTGGCGTAAAGCCGGTCGGTTTTTTCGTCAAGGTT
>CAZCRJ010000645.1:1624-1989 GCA_964501015.1 uncultured Roseivirgaceae bacterium
AATAAACAATGTACCATCTTCCTTCCTCCATTTTCTGGCGTTGTTCCCGAAAGGGCACCAGCAATTCTTTCTCCAGTCCCCAGTCCAGAAAGGCGCCCACGTTACTCACCATGGTTACCCGCAGAAAGGCAAACTGATGCAGAAGAATTTTTGGCATCAGCGTAGTGGCGATGATGCGTTCTTCATGATCGCGGTAAACAAATACAGTAATCTTCTCCCCGATGGTAAACTGTTCGGGAACATATTTATTGGGAAGCAATACTTCGTCAGTGCGCTCGTCATCGCCCAGAAAAAGTCCGACAGATGTATGACGCAAAATGATTAAGTCCTGATGCTGGCCGATGGATATCACAAGTATATTGGTT
>CAZCRJ010000646.1:0-1987 GCA_964501015.1 uncultured Roseivirgaceae bacterium
AAAAATTGCCCTTTCCCGTGGACATGAAATTGTCGGACGAATTTCTGAATCCAACATCCATGAGCGCGAAGGTGTAGTGGCCGATGTGGCGATTGAGTTTTCCGGGCCTGATTCCGCCTTTGATAATGTGCAGTTCTGCTTGGAGAACGGTATCCCCGTAGTGTGCGGCACTACCGGTTGGTTGGAACGCAAACCTGAAATTGAAAAATTAACGCTGGCCTGTAATGGGGTGTTCTTTTACGCGTCTAACTTCAGTGTTGGAGTGAATGTGTTTTTCAAATTAAATGAATACCTCGCCAGAATGATGCGTACGCTTACTGATTACCATGTTCACATTGATGAAATCCATCATTCTGAGAAAAAGGATGCGCCTAGTGGCACGGCAATAAGCCTGGCAGAGGGGATCGTGAAACACCAACCGAATAAGAAACGATGGGTTAATCATGATTCTGAAAAACCCTCCGAAATTCCGATTAGCTCATTCCGGATTGATCAGGTGCCAGGAACACATCTTGTCAAATACGCTTCCTTATTGGATGATCTGGAGATCCGACATATTGCCCATTCGCGGGAAGGATTTGCGCGCGGGGCTATCCTTGTAGCCGAATGGCTTCCCGGTAAAAAAGGTGTGCTGTCCATGGAAGATTTTTTACAATTCTGATTGATAATCTCTTTATTTGCAGGCTTTTAAACTAAACTGAAACGTGAACGCAATACTCCTAACTTTTATCATTATTCGCCTGGGTGTTACTGTTGGCTACTGGAAACTCTTTGAGAAAGCCGGTATTGAAGCCTGGAAATCTTTAATCCCCTTCTATTCGGAGTATGTAATGATGATCGACATCGTTGGTAAACCCAAATGGTGGTTTATTTATCTGCTAATTCCTGTAGTCAGTTTCTTTGCGTATTACGTGCTGATTTTTGAAGTATTACGCTGTTACGGCAAAACCTCCTTATGGAGTCAGATTCTGATCATCTTCACCGGGTTCTTTTACCTGATCTACCTGGGATTTAATCCTTCCATCAGGTATATCGGTAAACTCCACGAACTACCCCCTGAAGAAATTAAATCACCTCTTTCTGAATGGGCTGAAGCCATAACGTTTGCTGTTGTTGCCGCCACCCTCATCCGATGGCTGATTATGGAAGCCTATACGATTCCAACCCCTTCTATGGAAAATTCACTTCTTGTTGGTGATTTCCTTTTTGTGAGCAAATACCATTATGGTACGCGCACTCCGAAAACACCCTTACAATTACCATTAACCCATCAGAAAATATGGTTTACCGAAATCCCATCGTATGTCGATTGGATTCAACTGCCCCAGTACAGGCTTCCGGGTATCAGTGAAGTAAAAAGTGGTGATGTTGTTGTCTTTAATATTCCACCGAAACGGCTTAATGAAAACAAAGACTACCCGGTCGATCTTAAAACCAATTATATTAAGCGTTGTGTAGCCGCAGCAGGAGAAACACTTCAGATTATAAACCGCAAAGTGTATATCGATGGTCAGGTTTCCAACGATCACCCGCTGGTGCAATGGAGCTACCAGGTTATTGCAAATGGACTAATCAATGAACGCAACTTGGATAAACTGGGTATTGGCCAGGAAGATTACCAGATTACCGGGCGACCAGACGAGACCAGCCTGGAATACATTATGTGGTTAACACCTGAGAAAGCTAACGAACTTAAACAACTACCTTACATAAAGTCCGTAGTGCTGGAAAAACAAGATAACACCATGGGCGTTTTCCCTAATTCAGATTACTATGGTTTTGGTTCCGGAATTGAAATCGAGCGTGGCTGGTCTATTGATTCCTTTGGTCCGTTATGGGTTCCGAAGCAAGGATCAACGATTGGTATTACAGATTCAACAGTATCCTTATACGGGTATATCATTACTGAATACGATCACCAGAAGGATGCCAAAATTGTTGACCGCAAACTTATTATTGAGGGAAAAGAAGTAACCGAATATACCTT
>CAZCRJ010000647.1:0-1986 GCA_964501015.1 uncultured Roseivirgaceae bacterium
ATTTTACAATTTCATCAGCAACAGCATTGAACTTTTCGCGTACCGTTTTGTACACTAGGTC
The DNA here is from genome assembly GCA_964501015.1 of uncultured Roseivirgaceae bacterium. Taxonomy (GTDB): domain Bacteria; phylum Bacteroidota; class Bacteroidia; order Cytophagales; family Cyclobacteriaceae; genus UBA2336. Next base: position 62 of record CAZCRJ010000647.1, read on the forward strand.
TTCTTCATCTTTTCGGGTTACCGGCCTGTTGGTGGGTATGGTTACTACATCCAGTTTGTAGATGTCCCAGAATTCTCCGGCTTCCGTTTCAGCAGTACCGGTCATACCGGCCAGTTTATGGTACATGCGGAAATAATTCTGCAAGGTGATGGTTGCATAGGTCTGTGTTGCATCCTCCACCTTCACATTTTCCTTTGCTTCAATGGCCTGATGTAAACCATCGGAGTATCGTCTGCCATCCAGCACACGTCCGGTTTGCTCATCAACAATTTTTACTTTGCCATCGACAATAATGTACTCGGTATCCTTTTCGAATAACGTGTAGGCTTTTAAGAGTTGATTAACACTATGTATGCGTTGTGATTTAACCTGGTAGTCACGGATGAGTTCTTCTTTTTTCTGAAACCGTTCTACTTCGGTTAATGTAGTATCTTTTTCAAGTTTTGTTATTTCTGTTCCGATTTCGGGAAGGATGAAAAACCGGGCATCTTCACCTTCTCCCGTTATCAGGTCAATACCTTTTTCCGTCAGGTCAACACTGTTGTCTTTTTCATCGATGATAAAGTACAACGGCCTATCTGCTTCAGGCATGTTTCGTTTGTTATCCTGCAGATAAAAGTTTTCAGTTTTCTGGAGGATGGACTTACTCCCGATTTCACTCAAGTATTTAATCAGGGGCTTGTTTTTCGGCAGCCCACGGAATGCGCGGAACAGTGCAAGTCCGCCATCTTTTTCGTTGCCATCGGCAATTTGTTTTTTAGCCTTAATCAGATACTCGCCTACTAATTTTTTCTGCGCCTCGACCAGTTTAAAAATACGTGGTTTCAGGTCGTAAAATTCATGCTGATCTCCTTTGGGAACCGGACCAGATATAATCAATGGCGTACGCGCTTCATCAATCAACACACTGTCTACTTCATCAACCATGGCATAGTGATGCCCGCGTTGAACTAATTCCAGCGGATCACGCGCCATATTGTCGCGCAGGTAATCAAAACCAAATTCATTATTGGTACCGTAAGTGATGTCGGCCAGGTAAGCGTTTCTTCGGGGAATGGAATTGGGTTCGTGTTTATCTACGCAATCCACACGCATACCATGAAACTGAAACAAAGGAGCCATCCATTCACTGTCGCGAAGGGAAAGGTAGTTGTTAACGGTTACGATATGCACGCCACGTCTTGCCAGGGCATTTAAGAAAGCCGGGAAAGTAGCCACCAAAGTATTTCCGTCACCGGTTGCCATTTCGGCAATTTTACCAACGTGCAGTACGATCCCTCCAATAATCTGTACTTCATAATGCACCATATCCCAGGTAATCAGGTTGCCGGCAGCCATCCATTGATTATACCAGCGTGCCTTATCGCCTTCAATTTTTACATGATCGTGACGGGCCGCAAATTCACGATCCATGTCGTTGGCGGTCACTTCAATAAATGTATTTTCTTTCAGGCGCCTGGCGGTTTCGCGTATTATAGCAAAGGCTTTTGGGAGAACGATCATCAGCACTTTCTCCAGTTCTTTGTTTCGCTCCAACTCCAGTGCGTCAATCTCATTAAAAATGGCTTCCTTATCAGTGATGTCCAGTTCGGGGTTTTCATCAATCTTCCGGTGAAGATCGGCAAGATTATCATCGATGGCTTTCAGGTGCTGATTGATTTGTTCCTGAACCTCACGGGTTTGATCACGAAGCTCATCGTGCGAGAGGGAGACCATGCGCTCACCTTCCTTTACGGTAAGGTTAACGAGGGGCATGATGCGCTTAATATCCTTTTCTGATTTGGTGCCGAAAATTTTAGCGATGAATTGTAGCATAGAAGTCGATAGTCCTTATTCTAAGATCCCGCAGGAATAGCCTGCGAACTTTAGAGGGTCAAAGTTAATTTGTTTTTGGGATTGGGGTGCAATTATAACTCCAAATTGCC
>CAZCRJ010000648.1:0-1983 GCA_964501015.1 uncultured Roseivirgaceae bacterium
TGTTGAGTTGCCGATTAGACGCAGGTATTCCTTGAAAGGTTTCACGTACCAGAACTTAGGTAACAGTATATGGGATACTTTTCAGTATAATTCTTTGTGCCGCTGGATTAAATCACAAGGTTGCTCATTCAAGGGATCGTAAATAGTCAATATCCCCCTGATCTTTCGGCCTGTTGGTGGATTCTTTTTCTCTTAATAAATCTTTTGCATGAATGACCTTAAACTGAAGATCATTAAATTCACCGTGAACGCCACGTTCATAACATTCCTTAAAGTCGTACTTGCTTAGAACCTTAAGGCTTTTAAAAGGCTCTACCGTAAATCCTGATGTTCCGATTTTGAATTCGGTGAATCCCGCAATGAGTTCGAATGATCGGATGTTTTCAAGACCTGTAACTCCACACTCGGTCAAGGACTTGCGAAAGTTACCAATATTTTCATCCTCATCTTCTAACCACAAATCAAGATCATGGGTGGCCCGAACATATCCATGAAACGCCATAGCAAAACCATCCACCAATAAATACCTGACCTTATGTTTTTCAAGGGTTTTCAAAAAGCCAAACACATCGTCATCGGTAAGATCAATCGGGCTCATTTTTTTTAAGGTTCGGTTGGCGTTGTGAAAAGCAGCAGCCACGCGATTAACTTTTGAAAATAGGGTTAAACGCTTCACTGTTTCCGCTGCTTGCATTGGTTGAAGGTGGTAAAAAAGAAGAAAAGGATTCTTAAAGTTTCTTTAAAGGAATACAGCCTACAGCGTTGGTTTCAACACAACACCATTGCGCACACCGGTGTGCTTGCCCTTTTCGGCTGTAACCTGGCCATTCACAATAATGTATTCAAACCCTACGGAATAGGCATGCGGTTTTTCAAAGGTTGCGCGGTCGCCTACTTGTTGTTCATCAAAGATTACGATATCGGCAGCCATGCCTTCGCGCAACAAGCCCCGGTCACGGAGATTAAATTTAGTTGCCGGCAGGGAAGTCATTCTCCTGATCGCTTCTTCCAGGCGTATAATTTTTAACTCACGAACATACTGACCCAACACCCGGGCATTGGTTCCGTACGCGCGCGGATGGGGCATGTTGGTGCCATACCGGGCAATGCCTGCATCGGAAGCAAACATGTTGAACGGATATTGCATGATTCTGCGCAGGTCTTCTTCATTCATGCTGAAGTACACCATCTGCACCCGTTCGGTTGAACCGATCAGGTCAAGAATAGTTTCCGCCTCATTCATGGGTTTTGTTTTTCGTCCCTTCAGGTTGTTTACTTCCGTAATGGTTTTACCATTGTAGGTGCTATCGGGTGAGTAGCGGGCAATCAACGCATAACTATACGACTTGATCTTTTTGCCTTTCAGGGTTTCCACCATTTCCTTCTTGATCTTCAAACGGGTAGCAGGATCATTCAATCGCCACTGTACGGAATCACGTCCGCCCGAAAACACCCAACTCGGCACGGTAGTATTTAGTGTTGTACTGCTGGCCACATAGGGATACTGATCGATGGTTACATCCACTCCGCGCAGGCGGGCATTCTCAACTTGTTGCAAGGTTTGTGTTGATCGTCCCCAGTTGGGCTTGTAGGTAACTTTGAAATGAGAAATTTCAACGGGCATATTGGCGGCTTCGCCTATTCCTATGGCTTCATCTATAGCTTCTGTAACATGATCGCCTTCACTGCGAATATGGGAAGCATATACGCCACCATAACGGGCAGCCGCTTTGGCCAGTCCCAATACCTCTTCGGTTTTTGAATAGGTGCCCGGCACATAAATCAATCCGGTGGATAATCCCACGGCACCCTCCCGCATTGACTTTGCTACAAGTTCTTCCATTTGCATTTGCTCATCCGCAGTAGGATCACGCTGGCTTTCCCCCATCACTGCCCTGCGCACGGTGTTGTGCCCGATGAGTGTGGCAATGTTGATGGATGTTTTTACGCTGTCAATTTTCCGGAAATACTCCGCTATATCCG
>CAZCRJ010000649.1:0-1982 GCA_964501015.1 uncultured Roseivirgaceae bacterium
CATTGTTGAAGACTATGTTGGAAAAGTATCCCCAACTGGTATGCCGTACATCTGATTGTCCTGTGAAAATCATTCTGACCGGCAAACGACCTATGGAAATTTTGGATACAGAAGTATATACTGGAATTGCCATTGACGGTCGCCCGGATGATCTGGGTAAAGGATATTCAAATGAACTAATGCCTGTTGTAAGTGAAAGGTATTCGAAGCTTACTTCGCATAATCGTAAGGTTAGTCCCTCACCGAATGACCTTGACCAGATTCGTGATCTTGTTCATCGTGTTCATGCCGAAAGTAAAAAACTCAGATTGTGGGCTATTCCGGATAATGAAAAAGCATGGAACGCATTATTGGAGGCTGGAGTCGACCTGATCAACACCGATAAGCTTCAACAACTCCATGCTTACCTGATGGAGCGTGGTCGTTACTAGTATAAGAGAATTCTGCTGCACCCTTCATCCGATGAAAGAGAGCGGTTAACCTCATCGGTAACGAATCAGTTACTAATCAGTAAAACTGTGTTATCAATCAGTACCTGGCTTATTGATATTGCTTTCATTGAGCAGGTTGTATTTTTTTTGCTTACTTTTCCATCTATCCATAGCATACTGTTGCATGTCATCAATTCTATCTTTCTCATCTATGATTTCAAAACCCAGTAATGATTCAATGATATCTTCCAACGTAGTAATTCCGTCCATCCCACCATATTCATCAATTATTATAGAAATGTGTTCACGTTTTAACAACATTCTTTCCCAAGCGTTAAATAAGGTTAATGATTTAGGAAACGTTAAAATTTCCCGCTTAATGTCTTTTAATTTTAATTCAAATTGGTCTTCTGCTAATTTCTCAAATACCAATTCCCTAAAAACATACCCTGTAATATTGTCCTTAGAACCGTGATAAACAGGGATTCTGGAAAAGTGCAGGAATTCCTTATTCTTTAAAAATTCCTGCAAGGTCATTTCCTCATTGGCAATGATCACCACCACGCGCGGGGTCATGATTTCCGAAACTTTTATGTGTTTCAGTTTAATTAAGTTCTGAATAATTTTATTTTCCTTATCAGCAAATATGCCTTCCTGGGTTCCGATACTGGCTAATGCAGAGAATTCCTCGCGGCTTGTCGTTAATTCAGCCTTGCTTCTGGATAATAATTTTGTAAGAATGGAGGATAGTAATACCAGTGGATAGGTTATAAAAATCATACCATTAATAACCTTGGCGGAAATTCCTACAAGCTCTCTACTGTAATTCGCCCCCAGAGTTTTCGGTATAATTTCGGTAAAAACTAAAATCAGAATGGTTAACACTGCAGAGACAATGCCAAAATAGGCATCACCAAAAACTAATGTGGCCTGAGCGCCAACGCCTGCTGCACCAACAGTGTGCGCTACGGTATTAAGGGAGAGTATGGCAGAAAGCGGTTTATCAATATCTTCTTTCAGGGATACCATCTTTGCTGCGCCTGTATCGCCTTGTTCAAGTTTTGACTTCAGATAGGAGATAGGTGTGGAAAGCAATACGGCTTCCATTATAGAGCACAGGAAAGAAGTAAACAGGGCGATGAAGAGGTAAACAAATAACAGCGTCATTTTTTATGCGGTTTTGAAAATGTATTGGTTAAGAAGTTGAAAGTAGTACGTTTAAGATAATTTTTTGTCGGTTAATCCCACTCTACAAAGGTAAATACGGATTGTTGTGTTTTAACCATGGTTATACTTAATTATGTACATCGAGAACTGTTCCGGATAATGAAAAAGCATGGAACGCATTATTGGAGGCTGGTGTCGACTTGATCAACACCGATAAGCTTCAGCAACTTCGTACTTATCTGAATCAACGCGGTCTTTAATCAAGAAATCCAGTACTCACTGCATCACGGTACCACCAATATGGCTGATTAACCTATGCTGGAAAAGCACGAATATGCTTACGCTAAAGATATTATTTTCTCTTCCACAAATTAATTTCCAAAT
>CAZCRJ010000650.1:0-1144 GCA_964501015.1 uncultured Roseivirgaceae bacterium
AAGCCCAACTCGCGAATTTGCTTACCAATGTTTCGGTGTTCGGCCTCAGCTTCTTCTTCCAGTTCAAACATATCGCCAAGAATCAATACTTTCCTCCCGGATTTTATCCCTGCAATCGTATCAATGGCGGCCATCATGGAACTGGGATTGGCATTGTAGGCATCCAGAATTATGGTATTTGTATTTTTCTTAATCACCTGTGAACGCATGTTGGCCGGTGTATACTCCGCTACAGCCTGATTGGCCAATGTTGCATCAACGCTAAAATATTTTCCAAGACAAAGGGCAATGGCAATATTTTCAAAATTGTATTTCCCAATGAGTTGGGTATGCACTTCCTGTCCTGATTCTGTTTTTACCACAACAAAGGGATCGGAGCTGATACAATCACAATGGTAATAATCACCGGAAGCCGGGTAGAACAATGGGTTCTTAAACCGTTTGGCCATGTTGGACAAAATGTGATTTTGAGAATTTATAAACACCACACCGTCATGTACAATCAGGTGTTGATATAATTCTGATTTTCCTCGGATGATGTTATCAAATCCACCGAAGGTGCCGATATGTGCTTTTCCGATGTTGGTAATAAATCCGTGTGTTGGATTAGCAATGGAACTAAGCAAGGCTATTTCACCAACATGGTTGGCGCCCATTTCAATGATGGCCAATTCAATGGAAGAATCAATGGATAAAATCGTCAGCGGAACACCAATATGATTATTCAAATTTCCCCTCGTAGCCAACGTCTTATATTTTTTGCTCAGCACGGCATTCACCAATTCCTTGGTAGTTGTTTTTCCATTCGAGCCGGTAAGACCTATGACTGGGATAGACAACTGGTTGCGATGGTGCCGCGCCAGTTGCTGCAGTGTGGTGAGTACATCATCGACCAGTACGTATCGGTCATCTTTTTTATACTGCACCTCATCAATTACTGCCAGCAGTGCCCCTTTGGCAAGGGCTTCTTCGGCAAAGGCGTTGGCATTGTACGATTCTCCCTTTAGTGCAAAAAACAAGGCATTGGCTGAAATTTGCCGGGTGTCAGTCGAAACTTTACCACTCCTCAGATAGTTTTGATATAGATTGTTGATGTCCATAACTTGCCCACCAAGATAAGGGGAGGATGTACGCAGTGGTAAGT
>CAZCRJ010000650.1:1154-1980 GCA_964501015.1 uncultured Roseivirgaceae bacterium
AAAAAAAGTTTCATGCGCCTGGTATTAGTTTACATGTTCGCAGCTCATGGTGCCCTGGCGCAGTTCACCTATGTGCTGGATCAGGAAGTGCCGGTAATCCATGCTTCCGACACGTTAACATTCCCATGGGCTGGCGGACTCAACGCTGCGCAGATTAACACCATTGATTTAAACGGAGATGGTAAGGACGACCTGGCGGTATTTGACCGGATGGCCGATCGGGTGCTCACCTTTCTGAAGGTTGAAAACAACTATGTATACGCACCGGAATATGAAGCACTCTTCCCCGATGAAACGAAGGGCTTTATGTTACTCCGCGATTATACCTGCGATGGGCGCAAGGATTTGTTCACCAAAGATTTGTTAGGCATAAAAGTTTTTAAAAATGTAACCACGCAAGGTGGTCCTCTGGCATGGGAGCAGGTGTCATTTCATACCGGATTTCCCGGATCAAAAAGTGACGTAATCCTCACCAAGGGGTTTTCAGGTAAAATCAATCTTCAGCTTCAGCCGGACGATTTGCCTGCCCTGGTGGATGTGGATGGCGATGGCGACCTTGATATAGTGAATGTAAAATTTGTTGGCACTAGCACCATCGAGTTTCATAAAAATTTCAGCATGGAGCGCTATGGCGTGTGCGATTCACTTGATCTGGAACGGATTACACAAACCTGGGGAGGTGTAGAGGAATGCCAGTGTGGTGTATTTTCCTTCGGCACAACTTGCTCTACTGGCGGGCGACTCAAGCATGCTGGCGGAAAAAGTTTGTTGGCCATTGATCTGGATAATGATCAGGATATGGATCTTTTATATTCTGAATCGGAGT
>CAZCRJ010000651.1:0-1978 GCA_964501015.1 uncultured Roseivirgaceae bacterium
GGTTCATTGTAGTTTAACTGATCTTCTATGGCAATAGCTTTTTTGTAATGCTCAATAGCGTGTTCTGCTTCGCCCGTTAGCCTAAAGATTTCAGCTTCCAGAACATGAATAGCAATAGAACAGATATCAGCCGTAGTGTTAATTTCCCAGATTTTCATCGCCTTTATCGGTTCAGTTTCAGATAACGCCTTTAATGCTAAAAGTTCTTCCCGTGCTTTCGCTAAATTTTCGGTATTGGCAAAAGCCATTCCGCGCGCATAATGCCAGATTGCCTGCGGATACAGCAGGTTTACTGCTGGTTTTGGTAACAAAAGTATCTTCTCCCACTGTGAAAATTTTACCAATACATTATACGGTATGGTGATATAGTGTTGCGTGGTTTCAAATCCTTCCTTATTCAAATAATTGCGGTCTATGATTTCTGCCGTTTTAAAGGCCGCTGCAATAGCACGTGTCCCTCGACCTTCCAATGCAGCAGTAGCAGAAAGAAAGTGCCAGTTATGAGGATAATACAATTGCGGATAGACGCCTATTGCCTGGCATTTTGCAATATAAATACTATCAACTTTTACTGCTTGTTCGTTTGCTAGTGATCCCTCATAATAATCACCGGTATTGATATAGATATGGGAAGGCATGTGTATAAGATGCCCGGCACCGGGGACGAGCGTTTTTAACCGCTCAGCACTCGGCAATGCTTTCTCAACATCAGGTGCACCTTCTTTGGCATGAAGGTATAAGTGATTAGCCAGCGGATTCTGCGGGTTGAGTGCTATTGCCTCTTCTAATGTCGTTACGATTTGTTTTGTCCAGGGTTTAGCCTCACCACCCTTTCGGGTATATAAATCCCATGCGTGCAAATTCATAAGTGACTCCGCGAATAAGGTTACAATAAAATCATTCTTTGGGAATCGTTCATAGGCTGCGCGCATGGCTTCTGCATACTCTTCTTCATTTGCCTCACGACCTTCCGGAAATTTTACGGCTATAGCATCAATCAGTGCCTGCTCCCAAGGTTGCGCGCTAACAGCAAACCTTTTTGCATTTTTCACTGCAGCTGTAATGACATCGTTTTCCGCCTGACTACTGCTGGTGTTATAGTTGGGCCCCAGCACATACGCCAATCCCCAATACGCTATCGCACAAGTGCTGTCCAGTCGTATTGCCTCGGTAAACGAACGGGCAGCCTCTGCATGGTTGAATGCATTGGCCATAAGTATTCCCTGGGTAACGAAACGCGAAGCATCATTTGAGGCAGTGGTTATTTGTACATGGTATTCGCCCAGATTATCAAATAAAGGAGCCTCAAAGTACTTTTTACGTTCACATGCCTGACCGGCAAGCAGCACGATAGACATTTTAGTTCTTATCATAATGCCTTAAAAGGTTACTAACGGAAATTTTCTTTTGAGGTTATAGTCCATGATAAAAGATGCACACTTTTTAGTCCTTAGAAAAGTAATTACAATCATTTCTTAACAACATTGCAACATTTTTCTACGAAATCAGTCTATGCTAAAAAATACTACCGGTATGCTGACAAACTATTTTAAGGTTGCCATTCGTAATTTTACACGCCATCAGTTTTATACGTTTATTAATATTACCGGGCTGGCAACAGGATTGATTTGTTCTTTATTTATTTACGTATGGGTGCGAGACGAGGTTTCCACCAATACCTTTCATGAACGCATCGATAACCTATATCAGGTTGTACTGAATATTAAACGGCCGGATCAGGTTATTACTTGGGACAATACACCGGGACCATTAGCCGAAGAAATCAAATCTAATTTTGCAGAAGTTACACACATCACACAGGTGTATAATGAAGGTGATCATTTGTTTCAGGTAAATGAAAAAGGTTTTTTAGAGAAGGGGTATTACAGCAATTCTGAATTCTTCAAGGTATTTAGCTTTCCCATCATTCGGGGTGACCAGGAAAATCCCATTAGGGATAAAAGTTCTGTAGTCATAT
>CAZCRJ010000652.1:0-1951 GCA_964501015.1 uncultured Roseivirgaceae bacterium
GCGACAACAAGGCGCTGATAAAGGGGCTTGTGGATGGCACTATTGATGTGCTCTGTTCGGGCCATGTGCCACAAGATGAAGAAAGTAAAAACCTGGAATTTGATCATGCCGATCCGGGTATGATTACACTGCAAACTTTTGCAGCCGATTTAGTTTCGTTGTCCAAACACGTTGACATGGATGCACTGCTGGAGAAGGTTGCCATCGTGCCACGCATTGTGTTGGGTGATTTGGATCCACCAAAAGTGGATGTGAACGTCAAAGCAAATCTGACCTTGTTTGATCCCTTGCGTAAATGGACTTTTGATGAGAAAACCAATTTCAGCAAATCCAAAAACTCACCGTGGTTTGGCAAATCACTCACCGGAAAAGCAGTAGCTGTTTTCAATAACGCCAAGTACTCGATCGATTTGTAGCATGAAAAAGCCCTCACCCCTCCTGTTGATTGGAGTTCGCTATGGTGCCGTTGCTGCAGTGCTTTCAGTTTCATTAATGATGGCCATGTTTTACCTTGGCCGGCATCCGTTAATGGTTGCACCCTTTATGGATTTCAGGATATTATTGTATGGTGTTTTTATCTTTTTCAGCCTGAAAGAATTTCGGGAGTATCATCAGGAAGGCGTTCTGTATTTCTGGCAAGGTATGGTGGGCAGTTTTGTAGTGGTGGCCACTGCCGCAGTAATCGGATCGCTGATTTTGCGTGTATTTATCTCGCTGGAAGATAATTTTATTCCTGAGTACGTATCAGTCATGACAGAATATTTGCGTGGTTTTCCTGAAGAAGAAATAAATCGGATAGGAAAAGATGCTTATGATCGTAATTTAGAAGGGCTTCCGGCTACTACTAGTGCACAGATCGCTACGCTGTATCTCGCGCAGAGTTTTGGCATCGGTTTGTTTATCAGCATTATTCTTTCTGTTATATTACGCAAACAACCTAACCCCGTTTAATTATGGAAGAGAACTCAACTCCCGCGCCTACCATGCTAAGCAATGCATTTCGCTGGGCAATGATCACTGCTGCCATTAGTATCATCATTTCTATGGCTATGTATGCCATTAATTATGAATGGATGGTGCAGTTAAAAATGCTATTTATTTCCCTTGCGGTATACCTGGGTGTTACCATCTATGGTGGCATTGATTACCGCAATTCACTCGGTGGATACCTGAGCTATGGAAAAGCCTGGCAACATGGATTTTTAATTCTTGCCATTTCAGGATTGGTGGCCACTTTGTGGAGCATAATTTTATATAATGTCATTGATCCGGAACTCCCCGAGAAATTAGCAGATGCCTCCATTGAAAATACCCGGGCCATGATGGATAGCTTTGGCATGTCGGGTGATGCATTGGATGAGGCTATGGATCAGGCAAGGGATAAAGTTGCAGATCAATTTACGATAGTAGGAATATTTAAAAGCTATTTAACGATCGTAATTTTTTCGGCAATAATGGCGCTGATTTCCGCCTTGATTGTACGTAAAAATGAACCTGAAATGATTTAAATGAGTACACCGGACATATCGGTAATTGTACCCGTACTGGATGAAGAAAAATCACTTCATGAATTAAGTGATTGGATTAGCCGTGTGATGCAAGCACACGGCTATTCCTTTGAAGTGATCTATGTGGATGATGGCAGTACCGACCGTTCATGGTCAGTCATTTCAGAGATAAGCAATGCCGATGCTGCATTCAAAGGTATCCGGTTCAACCGCAATTATGGAAAATCAGCCGCGCTGCAGACCGCTTTTCGGGCAGCACAGGGTAATGTTGTTATTACTATGGATGCAGACCTTCAGGATAGTCCCGATGAAATCCCTGGTTTATATAAAATGATCAGGGAGGATGGTTTTCACCTAGTATCGGGCTGGAAGAAAAAGCGAAACGATCCTTTATCCAAAACCATTCCTTCCCGTTTCTTTAATTATGTAACCCGTGTAATCTC
>CAZCRJ010000653.1:0-1948 GCA_964501015.1 uncultured Roseivirgaceae bacterium
GGAGGAGGCCAGCTTTACAGGTTTAGCTCCTTTTGCTTTAAAGTTGATTTTATACAAACTGCCTCCCGTATTTTCTTCCCATGTAACCCATGCCAGCTGGGTTCCGTCCGGACTCCACGCAGGCATTGCTTCTGTAAAGTTATTGGTGCTGATACGTTTTGGCGAACCATTGGGCAAGTCCATAACATATAGTCTGTTTAAAGCCGTGAAGGCGAGCTGTTTTCCATCCGGTGAAACTTTACCATCGCGAATTTGCGTAACGATCATATCCTTATCGTCACTAATCGGATACTTGAAGTCCAGCTGTGGGCCCAATACTATTTCCGTTTTTACCTCAAAAGGAACCTCAACGGCTTTTCCTCCTGCAACCGGAATTCGCCAAATCTTTCCTCCATAGGAAGCCACAACTTCTTTGCTGTCTGGCGTGAACGACATAGCGGGTAATACACCTAACGGTGCGATTGATTCCTGTTCGTCACGCTGAACAGGGTATGCCAGCCAGCGTTCTTCTGCAGTTGATAAATCTCGCAGGATTAATCCTGTTTGATCATTATGCCGAGAGCCATATACCAGCCATTTTCCATCAGGGGATAAGGTAGGCGTAAAAGCCGATCCGTACCGATTGGTTAGGGTTTCTGTTTCACCCGTTTCGCGGTCATAAGCACCCAACTGGTATTGGGGGAGTTGTGCATTATAATTCCATGCACCATTGCGCTGTGCATACCATACCATTCTTCCATTTGGCGTGACAACAGGTTCTACAACTTTAAGGTTATCGGGTTTGCTGATAAGCTGAGCCCCTCCGCCACCATCTTTGTGAAATAAAAATAACTTAAGATTCCTTTTGCCCTTTGAAACAACAATATATTCACCATCCGGACTCCAGTCTGCCGATTGGAAAATGTCAGTTGTTCCTTTTGTTACCTGAACAGAGTCTTTTTTGTCCAGTGTGAAATGCCAGAGGTTGTCACTGCCACTTCGATCAGAAATAAAGAGGAGACGTTGACCGTCCGGGCTGAATTTGGGATGCGAATCAAAGGAAAGCCCTGACGTAAAGGGTTGCGCTTTACCCCCGGTAATGGGTAGCAGATAGATGTCACCCAAAAAATCGAAGGCGATAGTCTTGCCATCCGGACTTACATCCAGGGACATCCAGGTGCCTTCGGTTGACTGGATGGCGATTTTTCGGTCAGCCTCCAGGGGGAGGTTCTTTTTCTTTGTGTCTTTTTTAAGGCTGTCTGTTTTTACTTCCTTTTTTTCGTCTTGCGAAAAGGCAGTAACAGTGTACAGCAGAAATACAATAGCGAGGTAACGTGTACGCTTCATAAAGGTGTAGGATTAATGAATCTTGAAAAGTAGAAAAGAAGACCTTTCAATTTTAAGGATTTACACGGAAGGGTATTCGGGGATTTAGGAGAACAAATTGTTGATTTCCAGGTCGATCCGGTTTACAATATGAGAGAAGTCCTCAACCCGTTCTACAAAGTCCAGATCGTTGGCATTTACGATGAGCAGTTTTCCGTGCTTGTATCCGCCAATCCAGTTTTCATAGTGTTCATTCAGATTCTGAAGATAATCCAAACGCATGGCGTATTCATAGGCGCGTCCGCGTTTTTGAATTTGCTGAACAAGTTTTGGAATGTCTGAGCGAAGATAAATCAACAAATCAGGAGCCTGAACAAAACTGATCATGGAATTAAAAATATCCAGGTAACTTTCGTAATCACGGTCAGAGATGTGGCCGCTCTTATGAAGATTTGCAGCAAAGATGTAGGCGTCTTCGTATATGGTTCGGTCCTGTATAGTAGTTTTTTCACTTGCCCTGATTTCATTTACCTGCCGAAACCGGCTGTTCAGAAAATAGATTTGCAAATGAAAGGCCCAACGGGTCATATCCGTATAAAAGTCTTTCAGGTAGGGATTATTATCCACCGATTCATATAGGGTG
>CAZCRJ010000654.1:0-1947 GCA_964501015.1 uncultured Roseivirgaceae bacterium
TCACCATAATGTGGAGAAAAAAATTCTCCAGCAAATACAGTGAAGAAATGGAATTAACCACAAAAGTACTTCCTACTTTACCGGCCCGTTTACTGTTATGTATGCTATAACTGGTAAACAATCCAGTCTTTATTTCCTGATTTACAAATCATTTATGGCATTTTTGTGTTGACTTACTTTAATGAAGAAATCCATGCGTTTAGTGCTTTTATTGAGCGGCATACTTTTCCTTGCCACCTGCCAGCATCCCAATAAAAATGGCCTGAAAACAGGCAGTTGGCGAGGTGTGATTGAACTTCAGGGACAGGAATTGCCCTTTACTTTTGATATCCTCAACGATTCGGCCGGTGGATATGATGCCGTGATCAAGAATGCAAATGAAAAATTACTCCTGGAGGAGATACTCCTGTTTGATGACTCTGTAAGTCTGGTAATGCACATATTCGATGCACAATTACGTGCCCGAATACGTGGTGATTCGTTAACCGGATTTTTTACACACAATTATGCAGTCAATTACCGTCTTCCTTTCAAAGCCAAGTTCAATCAGAATTTCCGCTTTGAAGAACGGGCTGAACCTCCAACGGAGGATTTTACCGGTAGCTATGCCATACGGTTTTATAAAACTGAAACCGAGCACGCACCGGCCATCGGGTTGTTCAAGCAAAATGGATCATCTATAACGGGCACCTTCATCCGGCCAAGTGGTGACTATCGCTACCTGGAGGGAATCGTTTACGGAGACACTATGCGTTTAAGTGGCTTTGATGGCAATCACCTCTTTGTGTTTTCCGCACTAAAATCCGGTGATTCACTGACAGGTGATTTCTGGTCGGGAAAAACACGACATGATAGATGGACTGGAGTGATAGACGACAATGCATCCCTTCCTGATGGCGGTTCAGTAACGTATCTGAAAGAAGGTTATGATAAAATTGATTTTAAATTCCCCGATGTTGACGGTAACATTGTCAGCCCCAGTGACGAGAAATATAAAAACAAAGTTGTTATCCTTCAGCTATTCGGCACCTGGTGTCCGAATTGCATGGATGAAACCCGTTTTCTGGCTCCCTGGTATGAGAAAAATAAGGACCGAGGGGTTGAAATTATCGGATTAGCGTATGAACAAAAAGATGATTTCTCCTATGCCAGCAATAGAGTAAAACTGATGAAAGAACGTCTTGGTGTAAACTATGACTTTGTTATTGGTGGCGTAAATGATAATGCTAAAGCCTCTGAAACCTTGCCCATGCTGAATAGGGTTGCGGCCTTTCCAACCACTATCTTTGTGGGAAAAGATGGACTGGTAAAGCACATCCATACCGGATTTGCCGGACCGAGTACCGGAATTTATCATGAACGTTATATAGAAGAGTTTAACCAACTCATAAATGAACTGTTGGCAGAGAAGGTTGAATAACTAATGCAGTGTGAGAGTGATTGCTTTTGAATTGCAGCCATGCTATAGGCAAAGCATATAGTAAAAGAATAGTATACGAATGAGTAAACGTGTTGTTGTTGGATTATCCGGTGGAGTAGACTCCAGTGTAGCGGCCTACCTGCTGAAGGAACAGGGGTATGATGTTATTGGTCTGTTCATGAAAAACTGGCATGATGACACCGTAACCATCAGCAATGAATGCCCGTGGCTTGACGACAGCAATGATGCCATGATTGTAGCACAGGAACTTGGCATACCTTTTCAGGCTATCGATCTGAGCAAAGAATACAAGGAGCGCATCGTTGATTATATGTTTGCTGAATACCAGCACGGCCGTACACCTAATCCTGATGTGTTGTGTAACCGTGAAATTAAATTTGATGTATGAAATATTATTAATCACACACACACACACTTAACTGATATTTCAAGAGGACGTGATAGATTTCATAAACAGATAAAAAGAAATTATACAAAACAAGGTGAAATAAAATGGTTAGGAAAAG
>CAZCRJ010000655.1:0-1944 GCA_964501015.1 uncultured Roseivirgaceae bacterium
ACACTACGGGCGACACGGTCGCCCGCCATTAAACAAACCCGGTGTTGCCGGTAGTTTTTACACCCTTATTTTAAATTTCAGTGGTAAGACTGTACTAACCCCCTAATAGGCTGGACAAAAATCTGAAAACAGATTTGTAACAGTTAAATTAGGGAATTATGACAAGAACAAAAAGATCATTCACACCAGAGGAACGGTTGAGTTTGCTTCAGGAAGCCGAACGAGAAGGCTATATGGAGACTTGCCGTAAGTACAATTTATCACCTACGCTTTTATCGAAATGGAAGCAGCGTTACCTGGCTAAGGGCACCGAAGGACTTAAGCCTGCCTACAAGCGTGTCGATCCGGAGGTTCGTGCCCTGGAGGAAGAAAATGAACGGTTGAAACGAATCATCGCACGCCAGGCTCTTGAGCTGGAAGTGAAGACTGAGCTTTTAAAAAAAACTCCTATCCAACCCAGGAAAAAATGAAGCTGGTCAACCACTTCTCAGATCGTGCACCGGTACAGTTGGTTTCTAAATGGTTGCAGTTACCGCGGAGCACATTTTACTATAAGGCCCATCCCGGACCGAGAGGAATGAGACCGAGTACACATACGCTTCAGAAAGGCGTATTGGTAAACAATGAGCAAGTCGTAGAAACGATAAAGGACCTGATCAGTGGACCCTATAATGCGTACGGATATCAATCCATTACTGATGATCTGAAAGCATTAGGGTATTTGATTAACCACAAGAAGACTTATCGGCTCATGGACGTTCACAAGCTTCTTCTTGGGAAAGTGATCCGGACAAGCGGTAAGCGTAACTGGGTGCAGTACCGGAAAATACTGGCCAACAAGCCGCTGGAATACCTTTGCCTTGATATTAAATACGTTTGGGTGCAAGGGGAAGGCCGGTGGTACTACCTGCTATCGATCATGGACGTGTTCAGCAGAAAGATACTGCATTGGATTTTTCAAAGGAGTGTTCGTAAAATGGATGTGATCAATATGTTCCGCTGGTTGCATACGGTGTACAACCTGAAAGGAGTCACTATCCGAAATGATAATGGATCACAGTTTTTAGCCAATCAGGTTCGAAGTTTTCTGATTCAGCTTGAAGCCAAACAGGAATTTACGCACGTGGCCACACCTGAGGAAAATGCCTATATCGAAGCCTTCCACAGCATCCTTCAACGTGAACTCATCGACCGCTTTGAGTTTAACAGCTTCTACGAAGCCAAACAACATATCGAAAAGTATATGCACTGGTACAACTATGAACGCAAACACAGAAAGCTGGGACGCATAACTCCACATCAGAAATGGACAATAGGTCTTTCCTGTTCAACTGATAAGCAGCGCGGCCAGGGGGCTGGAGCAGGCGTGTCAAGGCCGAATGATTCCTTAAAAAATCAAACACAAAATCATTCGCTTTGTACCAGCCTTGACACGGCTGATTCAGACACCTATTTTTGCTTAGAAGTTGAACAGGAAAACCGGCAAGCACTACACATGTTAAACAACGATTCTGTCCAACTTATAGGGGGTTAGTACACTAAGCCAATTGTTTGACAATGAAACGGACAAGAAATAGAACCACTACTGCTAACAGGCGTTTGCTACAAGTGGCAGTGAACGTGGTGAATTGAAGGTTTTTGTTTCTATCCAGCTTTGGCAGGCAGACAGTTAGTGCTTCGAAATCGTCACCTTCGTTATTTAATAGAAAATATTATAACCCATAATAAAATTAGAATTATGATAGCAAAATATTTATGGATTTTGGGCTCATTACTAATGTTGGTTTTAGGATCGATTCACATCATATATACATTTTACACAAATAAATTTTCACCGAGAAACGAAGAATTGGAAAATGATATGAAATTGACAAGTCCAATTTTAACCAGACAAACAACAATGTGGAATGCTTGGATAGGATTTAATGCAAGCCATAGTAGTGG
>CAZCRJ010000656.1:0-1941 GCA_964501015.1 uncultured Roseivirgaceae bacterium
TATTGTTATTTCTTTACCGATATAGCCTTTTTGCTTTATAATATTATTGGTTGTGCTGTGGTGATTCTTACAGGACTACTAATTCAGGTATTCTTGAAAGAAAAGGAATATCGATCTTGAAGCTGAGCTCAGAGTAGTAAAGCTGAAAAGAGCTTTTAAATTGTTACTTTTGATCAAAACAAACTTAGAAGTTATGGACATCAATGCAGAAAGATCACTGATCATTAGGGAATTGCAGCAGGTTAATGATATCTCCTTTTTAAGGGCTATAAAACACATGATTCATTACGCATTGAAAAATGAAGGCCACATCAGTATTGAGCAGTACAATAAGGAGTTGGATGAGGCGGAGTCACGGGTGACAAGAGGTGAGTTTTACACACTTGATGAAGTAAAAAGGATGGCGAAGGAATGACAAAGAAAATCAAGCTTACAGTAATATTTGACAAGCCTGCTTATACTGATCTTCAAATGGCTTACGATTACATTAAAGAAGATTCAATTGTCAATGCTGAGCGGGTTAAGGAAGAGTTACTGGATGTCATCAAAAGTTTACCTAATCATCCGGAAAAATATCCACCCGATAAATTCAAAAAGCATAATGCAGGCAATTACCGTGCGTTTGAAAAATATTCATACAGGGTTGCTTATAAAATTACGGATAAAGAGATTATCATTTTAAGAGTTCGCCATGTAAAGAAGGAGCCGAAGATGTATTAAGTTGAAGCTTCTCAACGTCTTCTACGGAATGATTTTAGAGAGTTAAAATATCCTTCAAACTAAGAGAGAAGGAAAAAATTAAATCATAAGGTTATATGATTAGTGGATTCTATACAATTAAAAACAAGGGTAAAAATTTATTTGATGATTTTAATTTTGCATATGGCGAACAATATCAAGAAAAGTTTAGAACAGGTGAAGCACAAAAATGCGAAGAATGTAACAATTATATTACTATGTTAGAATGGGTTAAGCCATTAGTAATTAATGTGTCTAACAATAAATTGGGTGATTTTATATTCGGAACCTTCGTGGGTTTTATTGTTTCTTCAAAATTTAGAACACTTTACGAGAAGTCTAGTTTAATGGGATTGAAAAACTTTAGAGAGGTTATTATCAATAACAAAATTAAAAGACACGTTAATGAAGAGTACTTTTATCCGGAAATACCTGTATTGAAGGCTTTTATTGATCTTAGTTCGGTAGAATTTGTTGACATATCATTATGTACAGTTTGTCAAAAAGGGGGCAGTGAGATTGAAAAAGTTAATGGTATAACTTTTCTGAACCCAAGTGAAATCAAGGAGGATATTTTCTTCACGACTGCATTAGGACAAGCAGATGCATTTGTTTCAACATCTTTTAAAAAATTTCTAGAAGAACATAACGCAAAGAATTATCAACTCATAAATGCTTCGGAATATCATATTGAAAGTTAAGCATTACTATCACAGTGTCTCCAGAATAGGAAACAACCTTACTAATTCATTTTGGTTTCAATTTCAATGCACGACTTCACTCAATTGTTGATCCAGCGATTTTGATCTATTGGCCCGATGAGCCGGAATAAAGCTCATGGCATATTCACTCAACGCTGTAATGGTTAGTGATGGATTCACCCCCAGGTTACAGGGAACGATGGAGCCATCCAGAATATAAAAGTTGGCATAGCCATGCACTTCAAAACGATCATTCACAACACCTTCTTCTTTCGTGTTTCCCATCGGGCACCCGCCCAGAATGTGCGCAGTTGACGCGAGGCCGAATACGATTTCACTCACTGCGTTTTGAGGAACACCATTTACTTTTTTGGCGTATCGATGTAATACTTCCTGACCAACCGGTATAAAGCTGGGTACTTTTGTTCCGCTGTCGTTACGAAACGAAAGTCTGTGCCCAAATAATCCTTTCGATAACGTCATACGCATGGCATTGGGCAAC
>CAZCRJ010000657.1:0-1938 GCA_964501015.1 uncultured Roseivirgaceae bacterium
GAATTGGTTGAGCCTATTGTTAGCCGGGGAGTTTCACCAAAATAGGATGCAATGGCCATTGACCGCTGAATAAGTGGAAGGTCGGGTGAAAGTTCTCCGGATGGCCGGTTGCCGATTTTATCCACATCTACCGTAAGGTCAGGTCCAATGCGTTTTAACGTATTGTGTTCGTCCAGCGCTTTTTGAACGGATGAAAGTAAAATCTTTTCAATCTCATCTAATCGTTCCGGACTTTCCGATCGCATATCGACTTCCATCCAGGATTCAAAGGCAATCGAATTTACGGAGGTACCACCACCGATGCGCCCAACATTATAGCTTGTTCGCGCTCCTGTTTTAGTATACGCATCACCGGCTAACGTAAAGTAATGTATTGCCGATCCAAGGGCATGCTGCGGATTGGCGAGTCCAAAGGCGCCCCACGAATGCCCACCCGGACCTTTAAATGTAATTCGATACCGGTAAGAACCCAGCCCTTTATTGTTTACCCGGCCCAGGTCGCCACCGTCAATACTAATCCATGAATCAATACGGGGTCCGTTTTCACTATATAGATATTTTACACCACGCAGATCAACAAACAAAACATCTGCCTGTGTTTCTACTTTTGCAGCCTCCATTGCACGCAGGGTAGCGAGCAGCATCACCAGGCCGCGGGTATCATCACCAATGCCGGGGGCATATAGGGTATCTCCTTTGATTTTAACACGAACATCCGTTTCTTCAGGAAAAACGGTATCCAGGTGGGCATCGAGGGCAACGGTTTTATCACGTTTTGTTCCTTTCCGAAGGCCGAGTACATTTCCTTCTGCATCAATCCAGACGGAATCCGCACCAGCATCTTTTAAGATGGTAGCAAATACAGCGGCCCGTTTAGATTCTTTAAACGGAGGTGCAGGAATTTCTGTAAGCATAATTAATTCCTTGTTGGGCCGGTCTTTTTCTGCCTCTATGAAATTGAAGGCCTCGCTGATTTTTTTATGCTTTCCCAGTTTTTCTATTTCTTTCACATACTTTGATGATGCGTTTATCGGGTCACTGGTTTCACCTTCCTGACTATAGGCAAGGTGAACGAATAGAATACCGATTAATAGGATAAGTTTGGTACGTACTGATTTCATGCGATTAGTTTTTCGAAATATAGAGCATTGATCTTGATGCAAAACATTCTTTTACAATAGCGAGAATATTTCAGGATAGGCGATACGAATCCAGCATAGTCAGCCTGGGAAGCTTTTGTAACGCTAATCGATGATATCTACATAATCAGGATAAACCGTATTGCCTTTGTGATTTTGTTCAGATCATTGTTAACTTACTTTCGCGAAATCCTTAGCTAACCACTAAATATCTCTACCTTAAACACTCATGAACAAATACTTAACGATACTGAATTACCGTACCGTACTGGCCATCGCTGTTGCCGCTGGCGCTACCTACCTTACGTTGGATCATAATTTTCAATACAATTTTGATCTGACGATGATCAGCATTGCCATTATCTTTCCGCTGGTGTTTACCATCCGAAGTGCCTTCCGCAGGCGCGAAAAAGCCCTTGAGTTTCTTTCCCGGTTCAAGGCAGGGTTAATAACGGTTGATGCCTGTTTTCAGGAGAACAGAAAGTTGCCGCCTGAAAAGAAGGAGGAAATAAGCCGTATTGTTAAAATACTTCCGGTTCACTTAATCGACTTTCTTACGCATTCAAAGGGATCTCCGGAACAGCTACATGAGGAAGCCAATAAGGTTGCCGGATTTATCCGGAGTAATGCAGAGGAGATCGGAAATTCTACAGCATTGAAGATTTATCGGTTTATGAAAGATGTATACCAGGGCCTTGAAAATGTGATCGCCATTAAACAGCACCGCACCCCCATTTCCATTCGGGCCTATTGTTTGATTTTTATTTACATCTACCCGATCATCTATACGCCTTCATTA
>CAZCRJ010000658.1:0-1936 GCA_964501015.1 uncultured Roseivirgaceae bacterium
ATATTTTTGGAGGTTATGTGATGCTTAACCAGAATTTTGGCCCTAAGTTGTTAATGATAGCCGGTGTACGTATCGAAAATACTTCACAGGAATACCAGGGCAACCAGTACGATGCCGATGAGGATGAAAACACACTTACAGCCAAGGTTTCTGATTCCTATCTAAATATTCTTCCCGGCTTGCACCTGAAATATGATTTCAACAAAACCACGATATTAAGAGCAGCATGGACAAATACCCTGGCCAGGCCTAACTATTTCTCCCTGGTGCCCTATAGGGAGATTTCAAGAGAAGATAATGAAATTGCTATCGGGAACCCCGATTTAATCCCTACTACCTCGATGAATTTCGACCTTATGTTCGAGAAATATTTTAAAACCATTGGTATTGTATCAGCAGGAGTATTCTATAAAGATATAAAGGATTTTATTGTGACAGAAACCCGAGAAAAGTACCTGTTCGAGGGAACAACATGGGATACTTACAGCCAGCCTATCAATGGAGGAAACGCTAATATTTTCGGTTTTGAAGCAGCGGCCCAGCGTCAGCTCGATTTTCTGCCCGGATTTTGGAAAGGTTTTGGCGTTTACGCAAACTACACTTATACAACCAGCAGTGTAAGCGACTTCCGTATCGAAGGCCGTGAAGATGATGATATTTCTCTGCCCGGAACAGCAAAACATACCCTCAATGGTTCTTTATCATACGATAGCAAAAGGTTTTCCTTCAGGACTTCGGTAAATTATGCATCCGCATTTGTTGATGAATTCGGCGAAGAGGCATTCTACGACAGGTATTACGATAAAGCCATTCACTTAGATGTGAATGCCAACTATGCCATAACTCCTAAATTCAGGGTGTATGCAGAATCCAACAATTTACTGAACCAGCCATTGTATTACTACCAGGGTATTAGCTCCAGATTAATGCAGGCTGAGTATTACAACGTGCGTTTTCAGTTTGGTGTAAAGTTTGATTTTTAAGCATATAAAAATAAAATATGTATAAAACCGGGCTTTTAATTACGATTTCGTTCTTGCTGTTTGCTGCTTGTCAGAATAAGACCACAAGTGACAACCAGGCACAAATCAAACAATCAAAATCTGTGCTTCCCGAAGTTGCCGCTATCAAAGAGGCCTTTACAACCCTGCGTGATGAAAGCGACAATGTGGACAGCCCTGCTTTATGGCACGGCGGGAATGGCCAAAACTGGCTGTTGGCCACTGCAAAAGAAGGAAACATCATTATTGTTTACGATGCTGCTACCGGTGAGAAAATTAATCAGTTTGGACAAACAGGCAGTGCTTTGGGAGACCTCAGCCGGCCCAACGGAATTGCTGTAATAGATAATTACGCTGTAATTGTTGAAAGGGACAACCGCAGGATCCAGGTTGTCAGCCTGCCTGGTTTTGAACCCCTGGGCTTTTTTGGCGAAACGGTTTTGCGCTTTCCCTATGGCATTACCATTGATCAATTTGAAGGCAAATACCATCTTTACGTTACCGACAATTACGAAACACCCGATGAGGAAACACCACCGGCCGACAGCCTGGGGCAAAGGGTACACCATTTTGTTTTTACGGTAGAAAACAACCAGATAGCTGCTGAGCATATCAAAGCATTTGGTGATACTTCAGGAGAAGGCACCCTTTACAAAGTAGAATCATTGCTAATTGACCGTATATTCAACCGTTTGTTAATTGCCGATGAACATGAAGAACACCGGAACGTGAAAATATATGATGTGGAAGGTAATTTCACCGGGCAGGTCATCCCGCACAACTATTTCTTCTACGAACCCGAAGGCATAGTAGTATGGGAATGTGAGGCCGACAGCTCAGGATATTACCTAATGGTTGACCAGGGGAAAATAAACAATACCTTTCAGGTGTTCGACCGCAAAACCCTGATATACATAGGAGGTTTTGGTGGCGAG
>CAZCRJ010000659.1:0-1932 GCA_964501015.1 uncultured Roseivirgaceae bacterium
AAGAATAATATCGCCCTGTTTCAACATGGCTCCGCTCTCCGCCACAATACGTTTTATCGTACCACCCTCTACAGCATCCAGATAAACCGTACGACTTGGTTCAACCGTTCCGGTTTGCGGGATAAATTCCTGGAAGACGCCACGGCTTACGGTGGCTATCGTAATTTTTTCTTTTTCAACTTTAAGCCGCGAACGCCTGTCGGCAAATAAAACCTGGTACCCTACAAACAACAAAAATATACTGATGCCTCCGTAGGTGGCTATCCGCTTCAGCGTCCAGGTGCGCTTTTTTAATTGACGATCCATTTATTCACAATTCAGTTCGTACGGCAATTGCCAACAAACGTGCCAAGAGGCAGAAACACGAAATGGATAGTTAAAAACAAACAATTTGCATTAATTCACGTTCAGATGTGAACGTAAATGTCCGGTTGCGGACAAAAATACGTTGAGCATTTTTGACCAAAAATGCTAATTTGAAGTAATTTGGGGCCTGACGGCTTTCGGTCTCAACTTTGCCTGCAACTATGCCATAACCGGACATAACTGATCGACAATGGAACAGAAATATGGAAAAATACTCATCGTTGACGACAACGAAGATTTACTGAAAGCAGCAAAAATGTTCTTAAAGCGGCACTTTGCCCAGGTGGACATTGAGAAAAATCCTGAAGCGCTTCCGGCCCTTATGAACCAGGAAGATTACGATGTAATTCTTCTCGATATGAACTTCACTAAGGATGTAAGCAGTGGTAGCGAAGGGTATTACTGGTTAGGAAAAATACTGGAAACCGATCCATCTGCGGTAGTGGTGCTGATCACTGCCTATGGCGATGTTCAGATGGCAGTAAAAGCTATAAAGGCAGGCGCCACCGATTTTGTATTAAAGCCCTGGGAAAACGAAAAACTGCTTGCCACCTTATATTCTTCCATGCGTCTGCGTGAGTCCCGCGATCAGGTTGAAACACTTAAAATAAAGAACCAGGAGATCAACCATGAACTCAATCAACGGTTTAGTGAAATCATCGGGCAAAGCGCTTCCATGCAGCGAATATTTCAGACCATTGACAGGGTTGCGCAGACGGATGCCAATGTCCTGATCCTGGGCGAAAACGGAACTGGGAAAGAAGTAATTGCGCGTGCCATTCACCGGAACTCATCACGGAAAAATGAAAACTTTGTCAGCGTAGACCTGGGCTCGATTACCGAGACCTTATTTGAAAGCGAACTTTTCGGTCACAAGAAAGGAGCCTTCACCGATGCCAAAGAAGACCGGCCCGGAAGATTTGAGCTGGCCAATGGTGGTACGTTATTTCTCGATGAGATCGGAAATCTTTCGATGCCCCTTCAGGCAAAACTTTTAACCGTAATTCAAAACCGAAAAGTAAGTCGTGTTGGAGCAAATAAAGAAACACTTATAGACATTCGTCTGATCTGCGCCACCAATTTGCCCTTGTATGAGATGGTGAAGGAAAATCGTTTTCGGCAGGATTTATTGTACCGGATTAACACCATAGAAATTGAAATACCACCCTTACGCGAACGACTGGAAGATATTCCGCTGCTGGCCAATTTCTATCTGAAATACTATGCAGATAAATACCACAAGCAGGTTACTAAAATCAGTGATGCCGCTGCTACACGCATGCACAAACATCCGTGGCCGGGAAACATCCGGGAATTGCAGCATGCCCTCGAACGGGCGGTTATCTTGAGCAACAGTACTGTGCTGCAACCGGAAGATTTTACTTTTACCACAACAGCAGTAAAAGACGATGGTCAGTTCAACCTGGACCAGTTCAACCTGGAAGAAGTGGAAAAGCTGCTGATCCGGAAAGTGCTTAAAAAATTTAATGGCAATATTACACAAGCCGCTGCCGAACTTGGGCTAACCCGGTCGTCATTGTACAGAAGGCTTGAGAAACATGGACT
>CAZCRJ010000660.1:0-1930 GCA_964501015.1 uncultured Roseivirgaceae bacterium
GATCAGTATCCCTATATCGCCAGCAGCACAACACTAAACACTACTGTACCAAGTTGGGTGTTTTCCGGTGGACGGGATTCTGTGCACTGGCGGTTGAACGATGCCGCTACCCGCCTGAAGATCAAAAAGGAAATGGTGGAAACCCTGAAGAGCAAAAAAATCAATTCGTATAGCTATGCCCTGATTGCCCGCTATGCGCCCGACAGTACCTACAATGGTAAAACCATTACGGAGGTGAACAAACTGAAGGGTCGGAAACCAAAACCCATGAATGAAGCCGAAACCATTCTTGACCTGATCGGTTCAACAGAACGGGTGCAGATGGTGTACTTCAGCATGAATGAAGAAGACCTGCGCAGAATCATGCAATATCCGTTCAACATGTTTGCATCCGATGCGGGCATTGCCCGGTATGGAACCAACATGCCTCATCCGCGTGCGTACGGAACCAATGCCCGTGTGTTGGGTCAGTATGTTCGTGATTTAAAAATTATACGGCTGGAAGAAGCAATTAGGAGAATGACCTCCCTGCCGGCAACGAAGTTTAATCTCCGCGACCGGGGATTATTGCGCGAAGGTATGGCTGCCGATATCGTAATTTTTGATGAACAGCATGTAGGCGACCGCGCTACCTTTGAAAAACCACATGCCTATTCTGTGGGGTTTGACTATGTCATTGTCAATGGACAGGTTACAGCCGAAAAAGGCAAACACACCGGTGTGCGCAATGGTGTTGTGCTGAAAGGCATCCGGTAATGTGTAATTTGTGACTGATATCTGAAACCTTTCAGGGAATTTCTGCGTCCAAACGGCAACCCAACATTACAATCATGATAAAGCGAACACTCCTTATTGCCCTGTTTAGTGTCCTCATCCCTGTTTTCACTCAGGCTCAAAGTGCCATTTCGTCCAGTACAGTTAGCGATCTCGACAAAATTCTGGCCTCACGATTTCCGGCCAATGAACCCGGAGCAGCCGTCTTGGTTATGGAAAAAGGTAAAGTAGTTCTCCGAAAGGGATACGGGATGGCCAACATGGAGAGCCAGCAACCTGTAAATCCTGATATGATTTTTCGTATAGGTTCCATCACGAAGCAATTCACTTCTACCGCCATTTTGAAATTAGCAGAGCAGGGCAAGATCAGCTTACAGGATGATATTTCTAAATACCTGCCGGACTTCAAATACCCTAATAAGGTTACTGTAGAACATTTGTTGAATCACACCTCCGGAATAAAAAGCTATACCAGTTTAGAAAACATCATGTCAACAGAAGGCAAAAAGAAAAACATGACGACTGCTGAAATGATGAAAATAATTCAGGAGCAGCCTGCGGATTTCCAACCAGGCGAACAGTTTCTGTACAATAACTCAGGCTATTTTTTGCTGGGTACAATTATTGAGAAGGTAACAGGGACTACGTATAAGAAATACATTGCTAGAACATTTTTTAAGCCACTGGGTATGAAATCATCATTTGTGGATGATGCGCAATCCATACCCAAAATAGCAAACGGTTACGTACGTGTATCAGATAAAGAATTCAGGGAGGCTGATTATGTTCATTCCTCAATACCGTTTGCAGCAGGATCGATTTATTCCACCGTTGATGATTTATGGAAATGGAACCAAGCTGTTTTTACCAATAAACTTGTTGAGAAAATTTCATTGGACAAAGCATGGGCACCAACAAAACTGAATAACGGACAACTGGAGAGTTACGGCTATGGTTGGCAATTGGGTAAGGTTGATGCAACAAAAGCCATAGGCCATGGTGGAGGGATCGATGGTTTTGTTTCCTTCGAAATGTACATACCAGAAAAGCAGATTTATGTTGCCATTTTATCTAACAACATGACAAGTGCTCCGGAAGACCTGGCCTATGCATTGGTTGAACGTGTTGTCGGAAATACATCAAAGCCTGCTCCGAT
>CAZCRJ010000661.1:0-1928 GCA_964501015.1 uncultured Roseivirgaceae bacterium
TGAATTGATACATGGCTACCAACCGGCCACGAATAGCAGAAGTTGAAATTTCAGAAATATACGTTGGCGCAACAACTGAAGACACGCCAACGCCCACACCGCCAATGAAGCGAAAAAAGGAAAACAAATACGGGTCAGGCGCCAGCGCTGATCCAACCGCGGATAGCGTGTATAGCACACCTATCCAGAAAAGAACTTTCTTTCTGCCGTATTTTTCGGTTGGCAATCCACCAAACAATGCCCCGATCACAGTTCCCCATAAGGCCATTGACATGATAAAGAATCCGTGAAACCAGGGCGAAGTATTCCACAGGTTTTTGATTGGGAGATTAGCCCCTGAAATAACCACGGTATCAAATCCGAAAAGAAAACCTGCCATGGCTGCAACCAAGGCAATAAAAAATACATTATTCTTCATCCGAGTGTAGTAGGGTTAAATCAACTTATCGTCTTATGATCATTCGAAATTAATGGTTAATTCTTCAAATGGAAGAACTTTATATTGTTATTCCAGTAACTTTTACTCTTAAACCTATCGCTATGAATTCTTTAAATGAGGTGCACAGTGAACAAACCATTATTGGCCATGGTGGAATATTCAATATGCCTGTGGATAAAGGAAGAGTTACTTCTTTTACATTTGATCCACTGCACCACTACCTAAACCATCGTGATGCGCCTATGGTTTAGAATACATTGAACAATTGGGATCAGCTGGGAATACACTAATCAAGTACAGAAGAAATCTTTGAAACGGAAAAGAATGAAGAGTAACGATTTCTGATCAATGGATTGATCCACTGTTCGATTTAGAAATCGTTACTTCTTATTCAAATTAATTGCCAATCAACTACAATCCACTGATCTGTTTATCCTTCGGGTATTTTACTTCATACTTAAAGACCACTTTCTTTGTTTCAGCAGGCTGCAGGGTTATTTCCCACTGAAGCTTACCGGTTTCTTTATTGTATTGTGCACCCCCGATATCCGTCACGCTTACTTCTATTTGGTTGTTCATCGAAATTGGAACCTGGTCTTCAACAATAATTTTAACTGGTTCATTCTTGGTGTTCCGTACAGAAAGCTCCCAGGCATATGCCTCGCGCATATTGGATCCTATCGCTCTGCGGGTGGTAAAGTCTTTCACTTTTTCACGCTTCACAACAATACGTTGGTCGCGGCCCAATGATATGGCCAATGTATCGTTCACGGAATTCGGGTCAATAAACGTTTTTCCCACAAATGTTCCCTCAAAGAAAACGTTGGCCTCTCCGGGCAATACGTTAAACTCTTCCCAGCCAGTGGCCTTTGCGAGTAAGAAAGCATCCTGATCCAACTTTGGAGTAGTTGAATAGTGATAGACAGCGTTCATTTCACGGCTTTGTATATCCACCAATGTTGGTTTTGATGCCGATAAAACAGTATAGGGTAATCCAATTTCAAACTCAGTATTTAGGGCAGTCTGAATAGTTTGAACGTAATCGGAAGCGGTACCTGTAACTTCAGCCAGGACCTCAACATCCATCATCATTTCAGGTGCCGCATTCACTTTGGCACGTTCCTTTCCTTGCATAGCCCGTACCATAGGTTGATAAAAATCCAGGAGCCATGTACCCAGCTCAGGTTTTGTACCTCCCAGGGCCGGATTGCCTGTCGACAATTTTAGTTTCACATTATTCCACTCTTCACCAGTGCGCTGATACACATTCGCCTTATAATTAAATTGAATCGGACTCTTCGTATTTACAGCGCGTAAATCATACACCGGATACCAACCTGCATTGGGAACAATATAACTTACTTCCAACTCTACAGAAGACGATGTAGCTGAAGAAACAGCAACAACAATCTCACTCGCATTACGGCTATATAATTCATTCATCTCACGAAGCTGCTGGTTGATTTTGGAAATGCGTACATTAAGTTGA
>CAZCRJ010000662.1:0-1927 GCA_964501015.1 uncultured Roseivirgaceae bacterium
TGGCTGTTATTACAGCCGCCTTTGCCAAAAACTCAGATCGGGGTATAGCGTATTCAGAAGCTATGCTTGATCCTGTTCCTTTCTGAAAATAGGCTGCAATCCAGCGGACACCGCGCTGCAGATCATCGATAAAAACGAATACTACGGCAAAGATTTTAGAAAAGTATACCATGAATACACCTATCAGTATCATGTTGCGCCACAATCCGGACGTGTATGGATCCGCATAGGCATACAACAAAATTGCAAAAAAGGTTATGGCCGTAAAAATCCAGAACCCATAACGCACTAGTGGCTTGATTATACCCGACCAGCTTGCCGTAACCGCTATTACAGCCTGATAGACATACCAATCGATAAGCGCAAGAAATAAAAGTAGTACGAAGAAGGTCATGAATTTTGCTATCATAGTCTAAAATCAGTTGTCCTCCACCGGCTTTTCATTTGCTTAAGCCAATGGAAGACAACGTGATTCAACCCAGTCCAAGTTTACGGTTAAATTTTTCTACCAACAGATACATTACCGGCACCACTACCAGGGTTAGGAAAGTAGCGAAGGTTAGTCCGTGAATAATGGTCCATGAAAGCGGGCTCCAAAACATCACACTATCTCCACCGATATAAAAATCAGGATCATAGGAATTAAGGAACTTAATGAAATCGATATTCAATCCAATAGCCAGTGGCATCAATCCCAGGATTGTGGTAATGGCGGTTAGCAATACCGGACGTAAACGTGTTTTACCAGCTTCCGCAATCGCGTTTAAAACAACACTCATTTCCAATCGGTCTACTCCCGTTTCTTCCTTTATGCGCTTCTTTTTAAGTTCAATAAAATCGATTAACACAATGGCATTGTTAACTACAACACCTGCCAGCGAAATCAATCCCACCATGGTCATAATCACCACAAAATCCATCTGAAAAATCAACAGCCCAAGAAATACCCCAATCGTACTGAACAACACTGAAGTCATAATAATTAATGGCGCTGTAATTTTATTAAACTGTGCCACAATAATCAGGAAGATCACAAATACCGCAAGTGCAAGCGCCCCGGAAAGAAAACTCATTTCTTCCATTTGCTTTTCCTGCTCACCTCCAAACTTATATGAATATCCCGGAGGCAGAGTGTAATCTGATAAAAGTGTTTTAATCTGGTTATTTATTTCAGTGGCATTATAGTCAGCTAATACGTTTGAGCTTATGGTAATCACGCGCTTCAGATCTTTGCGTTTCACTGAGCCATAGGAAGAACTGAGTTCTGCTTTTGCTACAGCTGATATAGGAACCTGTGCGATCCGACCTGAAGTTTGATCGCGGAATGTGATACTTTTATTAATTAAAGCATCAATGTCATATCGATAACGGTCATCCAGACGAATCTGAATATCAAAGTCATCCTCCCCTTGCTTGTACTTGGAAACCTCCTTACCATACAAGGATGTACGGACTTCATTGGCAATAGTGTAGGTTGAAACACCAAAACGTCTTGCCTGCTCGCGATCGATATCGATAATCAATTCAGGCTTGCCTGTTTCAAGATCTGTTTTCAACTTCTCAATACCCTGAATGCCGGATTCATTGATCATCCTTCTTATATCATCCGATATTCGTACGAGTGTTAGGAAGTCATCACCGGAAACTTCAATGTTAATAGGTTTACCGGTTGGCGGACCATCAGCGTTTTTGTCTACAGTTACTGCAACCCCCGGATATTGC
Organism: uncultured Roseivirgaceae bacterium; assembly: GCA_964501015.1. Lineage (GTDB taxonomy): Bacteria > Bacteroidota > Bacteroidia > Cytophagales > Cyclobacteriaceae > UBA2336. The sequence continues at coordinate 1,723 of CAZCRJ010000662.1, forward strand.
CCGATGGATTCTCGAATTTCCTCCATGATGGCCGTAGTACTTTGTCCATTCCGGTATTTAAAATCAACAAAATTTACAGTAATACGCGCCTTATTCGGTGTATCCGACATACCAATATTGGAAGGATCCTGGGGATCGCCAGTTCCTTGACCTACGTTACCAATAACCGATTCCACCACTGCCTCATACGGTTTCATTAACTGGA
>CAZCRJ010000663.1:0-1926 GCA_964501015.1 uncultured Roseivirgaceae bacterium
TTGCGCCACTTCCACAGGGGTACGGAATATTCCCATTCCAATCACCAGGCTCACCACAATCATGGTGAGATCAAATTGACCGAGTTTAGGTTGTATGGACACGAAAGCCGAAATTTGAAGACAACAAGGTACTGAAAATTACCTGCGATTTTGTGCTACCTTCCCTGTTGAAACAAGAAGCTTCAGGAATATGATAAATCCCATCAAACGCCATGTTCATTTACAACCCCTTAGCCGCGATCATCACCAGGGATTATTGCTGTGCTTTAAAATACGGGAAGGCTTCAAGCGTGGGGTAGCCCCGGAGCGCATCAAGCGTTATGCCGATTGGTTTTGGGAAAATCATTTGGCCGAACATTTTTTAGTGGAGGAAGAATATGTATTCCCAATACTGGGAGAAGGGCATGTACTCACCCAACAGGCCATGGATGAACACCACAGGTTGAAGGCGCTGTTTGACCGGAAGGATGAACTGGATACTACGTTGCGGTTGATTGAAGTTGAACTGGAAAAACACATCCGTTTTGAAGAACGTGTGCTGTTTAATGAAATTCAGCGCGTGGCCACCGCAGAACAACTGGCCGTTTGTGAGCAACAGCACCATACCGGTGTCGCCTGTGAGGCGTGGGATGATGAATTCTGGAAAACGAACTGATTTCCGCTGATGTAAATCAGGGTATAAAAGATGGTGTTTTCCTTTGGGGGTAACGCCAATGGGTTAATTTTGATTATAGTATTCCTACAGGTATTCGCTCTAACCACCATTGATCATGAAATGGACGTACAGTTTTCAGCACAAGCTCACCGCTTCCCTGGTTTTATTTATGGTCATCGTACTGGTGATGTTTACCAATATGCGTGAACGCACACACGCTTCCCAGATCAACGAAGCGATTTCCACTATTTATAACGACCGGCTGATGGTAGAAAGTTATATCTTTCAATTTGCCGAGCATTTGCACCAGGTTATAGATGTGCTCGATAATCCAGAACTTTCAGATAAGGATAAACAAGGTCAGGCCGTTGAACCTGTGTTGAAAATGAAGACTTTAAACCACGCCTATAGTGAAACCCGGCTTACACCTGATGAAGAAGTAGCGTTCCGGAAGTTCACACTGCTATCCCATTGCATTGAAAATCATATTGCCTCGGGCAGATTTGATGACGGTAAAAAAGTTTCACGAAAGGCACTGTTGGTACTAAATCAATTATCCGCCATCCAGGTGAAGGAGGCCAAACTACAGCTAACGCATGCCCAGAAGTTGTTCAGCTCCACCAACCTGACAGCCCGGTTTGAAATGGGTGTTTTAATAATCGCTGCCTTACTCATACAAGCATTGGTATTCGCCTCCAGAACGCTTCAGGTAAACAGGCTTACACAGCATTCTGGTTTGAATTAATAATTCGGACTTCAAGTAATGAAATTCGGTAAGACTATAAAAATATTCTTAATAGATGGTGATCCGAACGGTCGCATGAGTTGTGAGCTTTCCAATTGGTCAGGAAAGGCTTATAAAATTCCAAGAATAAAAATTAAGGATTGCACTGACCGTGAAGACCTAACAAGCACAGGTGTTTATCTTCTGTTTGGTAAAGATGATGATGGTAAGGATCAAGTTTACATAGGAGAAGCTGAATCAATTTTAAAAAGACTTAATCAACAACTGACATCAAAGGACTTTTGGAACGAAGCAATTGTATTTATAAGCAAGGATGAAAACTTAAACAAAGCACATATTAAGTATTTAGAGAATCGACTGCATGAAATTTCAAAAGCTGCAAATCGCTATAAACTTGATAATTCTATCATTCCTACTCAATCTTCAATTTCGGAATCAGACAGAGCGGAAATGGAAGAATTTATTGAATATATCAAAATGCTCGTTAATACTTTAGGGCATAAAGTGTTTGATGAAAAGAGGGAGT
>CAZCRJ010000664.1:0-1924 GCA_964501015.1 uncultured Roseivirgaceae bacterium
CTAATACTTCCGGATTTTCCAAAAGGTCTTTTTCTGATTCTTTCTTCTTGGCCATGCTGATGTGATATTATTGTCTCTTCCCTTTCGGGAAGGGCGCAAAACTAGTAATTAGCTGATAGTAAACAAAACAGGAATTAATCTACGATAAAGGGATAATCCTGCTCATAGTAGATATCGGTAAGGGCTTCAGCCGCATCAGGGAAATTAGACTCTTCTGCAAACTTTACACTTTCTTCTACCTGTGCGGCAATCTTTTTATCGATTGCTTCAATTTCCTTTTCCGTAGCCATTTTTTTGTCCAAAACAGTTTTCCGTACAACTTCTACAGGATCTCGTTGCTTATATTCTTCCACTTCATCCTTCGTACGGTATTTCTGAGGATCGGACATGGAGTGCCCTTTATATCGGTAGGTTCTGAACTCCAGCAGGGTAGGACCATCACCTTTGCGCGCTCTTTCAGCAGCACGGGCTACCGCCAGATGAACATCTTCTACTTTCATGGCATCAACCGGTTCCGATGGCATGTCGTACGATTCACCTAAGGTATATAACTCATGAACATTGGAGGTTCGCTGAACGGATGTACCCATAGCGTAACCGTTATTTTCGATAACAAAGATCACAGGCAATTTCCATAACATAGCCAGATTAAGGGCTTCATGAAAAGCGCCCTGACGAACAGCGCCATCACCCATATAGCAAATGCAAAGGTTACCCGTCTTATTGTATTTTTCTGCGAAAGCAATTCCTGCTCCAAGGGGTATCTGAGCTCCCACAATTCCATGCCCGCCAATAAAACCAACAGACTTATCAAAAATGTGCATGGATCCGCCTTTTCCTTTACTACAACCGGTTTCTTTTCCAAAGAGCTCTGCCATTACAGCATTCGGGCTGGTTCCCAAGGCTAGCGGATGAGCATGATCACGATATGCGGTTATCCATTTGTCTCCTTTTTGTAATGCGGTAACGGCACCGGCTGCACAAGCCTCCTGTCCGATATACAGGTGACAAAACCCTTTGATTTTTTGCATACCATATAGCTGACCGGCTTTTTCTTCAAACTTTCGCATCAACTGCATGCTTTCATACCAGAAAAGGTAGGTTTCTTTAGAAAATGATGCATCCTTGCCTTCTGAGGCTTCGCTTTTCTTAGCTTTGGCGCTTGTGGACATACTCCTGATTTTAAATTTGGACTGCGAAAATAGTTTACAAATGATCAATCGCCAAGTTGTGCGACTTTAATTAGGTATTTAGTCGGTTGCCCTTAACCATTATCCCCTGCGATTGTGCACCTCGAGAAGCTACAATTGATAAATTTTAAGAATTATTCAGCACTAAGTCTGGAATTCCCTTCTCGGGTAAATTTCCTCGTGGGATTAAACGGGAGCGGAAAGACGAACTTACTCGATGCGATTTATTATTTGTCTGCAACCAAAAGCTTTTCAAATGCTACGGATGCATACAATATTCTTAATGGAACTAATTTCTTCTCCATTAAAGGCACATTCAGGCTACAGGAAAAGCGTCATGAAATTTTATGTCGGGTACAACAGGGAAAGAAAAAGGTGTTTCAGGAAGACTCTATTGAGTACACAAGGCTTAGCGAGCATATTGGTAAATACCCCATTGTGCTGATTTCACCCATGGATGTTGACCTGGTACGGGAAAGCAGTGAAGCCAGGCGAAAGTTTTTTGATCAGATGATTTCGCAGATTGACCATGCATACCTGGAATCGCTTTTAACCTATCAACATGTTCTGAAACAACGCAATTCCTTTTTACAGATGGTGGCCGAACATGGAGGGATGGATACGGACATGATTGCACTATATGATCAGCAATTGATACACACCGGGCTTAAAATATACGAGCGTAGAAAAGCCTTTACGGATGAATTTCTTCCGTTTTTTGCAGATGCCTATAA
>CAZCRJ010000665.1:0-1923 GCA_964501015.1 uncultured Roseivirgaceae bacterium
CGGTGTAGAGTAGTCGTTGCCAAACACGGTAAGTTTTGGTCTGATTCCAGCGGCTGTCTGGGTAATAAAGGGAACAAGGTTGTTGGGTGTACCGATGGGAAGTTCTCCCATCAGGGCGCTTGGGTGTGCTCCAATCGGGTTGAAATACCGTAGCGAGATTACGCGAAAGCCTGTTGGATAAACATCTTCCAGAATTCGTTCACAAAGTTGTTTGGTGGCACCATAAGGTGATTCCGCCCGTTTGAATGGTGCTGATTCGTCAACTGGAATAGTATCGGGTTGCCCGTAAACCGTGCATGATGATGAGAAGATAATATCGGTTATCTGGTTCTCACGCATTACTTCCAGCAGCGTCATCAGTGATCCCAAATTATTCTGATGATACTCCAGGGGTTTTACCACCGATTCGCCCACCGATTTAAAGGCAGCAAAATGCATGACACACCGGATGGGCCCCTGTGTTTTGAAAATGTAATTTAGAAAATGCTTATCGCGACAATCACCTTTATGAAAGTTTGGTTTATTACCGGTAACCTGTTCAATGCCTTCAATAAGTGTAGTGTCACTTGCAGAAAGATTATCAATTAGCACAGGGTCATACCCTGCGTTCATTAATGCTACAACAGTATGCGCCCCAATGTATCCAGCGCCCCCGGTAACCAGTATTTTTTCAAGAGTCTTCATGGTTCAAGAGTAAGAATGTTAACAGCCCCTGTCGCAAAAGCGATGGTTGATGTACTTGTATTGTATTTAAAGTCGTGATGTGATGATGTCTTTGTTAAGAAATCCTTTCACATCATAAACAACAGTTTGGTCATGTTTGAGTGCCTGCCAGTCGAGTGTCATGAATTCAGTATGCCCGACTGCCAGTACGATTGCGTTATATTTTTTTTCAGGTTGGCGGATAAGGCTTAATCCATATTCTTCCTGTACTTCTTCATTATCTGCTTGCGGATCATAAATATCAACGTTGGTTCCATAACTTTTTAACTCATGGATAACATCAACTACTTTACTGTTGCGGATATCCGGGCAATTTTCTTTAAACGTTATTCCCAGCACCAATACATCACTTCCATATACGGGTAACTGATGCTGTGCCATTAGTTTAATGATGTTGCTGGCAATGTGGGCGCCCATGTTATCATTGATTCGCCTTCCGGCTAATATTACTTCCGGGTGATACCCCAGGCTTTCCGCTTTATAGGTGAGGTAATAGGGATCAACACCTATGCAATGCCCTCCTACCAACCCGGGCTTAAACGGAAGAAAATTCCATTTGGTAGCAGCCGCCTCCAATACTTCATGTGTATCAATACCCATCTTGTCAAAAATCAGGGCAAGTTCATTAACAAACGCGATGTTAATATCGCGCTGCGCATTTTCAATTACCTTGGCCGCTTCGGCTACTTTAATGGAAGATGCCCGATACGTTCCGGCAGTAATTATTTTTTTATATAGCAGATCAACTTTATCAGCTATTTCGGGAGTGCTGCCACTTACCACTTTCTTGATGGTGGTAACACGATGAAGCTTGTCGCCAGGATTAATCCGTTCCGGTGAATACCCGCAGAAAAAATCGACATTATACTTCAGTCCGCTTACTTGTTCAATCAGGGGAACACAATCCTCTTCGGTGCAGCCTGGATAAACCGTTGATTCATAAATAACGATGTCTCCTTTTTTAATTACGACTCCAACGGTTTTGCTGGCGCTGATGAGGGGACGAAGATCAGGCTTTCGGTATTCATCAACAGGCGTGGGTACCGTAACAATGAAATAGTTGGCCGAACGTAATTCCTCAAGATTATGCGAGAAAGAAAGCATTGTTGCTTCCTTCAATTCTTCAGTTTCAACTTCACGAGTGCGGTCGATTCCTTTTTTAAGTTGTTCAATTCGCTCCTTGTTAATATCAAAGCCAAC
>CAZCRJ010000666.1:0-1923 GCA_964501015.1 uncultured Roseivirgaceae bacterium
TCCGGTGCCTTTGATTGTTTCGAAAGCATTCACCGCAGGCAATATGTTTTTTCAAAAGATGGTGATGCCAGCTTGATTGAAAAAGCAGTAAAGTATGCTGCTAAATCACAGCAAGAAGAACAAAGTTCGCAGGTAAGTTTGTTCGGGGGAACATCGGGCACGGCCATGCCCAAACCAAAAATTGAAGCAGTAGAACCTTTTAGCGAACTGGAAAAGCTTAACCTGGAAAAAGAAGTTGTGGGCATTTATATTTCAGGTCACCCACTGGATAATTTTCGGTTTGAAATTGATGCCTTCTGCAATACAGCCTGCAATCAGCTCACCGATCTTGAACCACTGCTTGGACGCGAAACGAAAATTTGTGGAATTGTTACGTCTGTCGAACACCGTACTACAAAAACCGGCAGACCCTTTGGGAAATTCACGCTGGAAGATTACAGCGGAAATTTCATTTTCACCCTATTTGGTGAAGATTACCTGAAGTTTAAAAACTTCATGTCGCAGGGATGGTTCTTGTTTGTGGAGGGGATGATCCTGCGAAACAATTGGGGACGGATGGATGTAGAGTTCAAGATCCGTAACATTGAATTATTAAATGAACTTATTGATAAACGTGTTCAGGGTCTAGCCTTGCGCTTACCTGTTCATGCCGTTACTACTGAACTGATTGATACCCTTGAATCGTTGTGCAGGAAAAACCAGGGCAGTGCCTTCCTTCAACTCTTCATTAAAGATGACTACGAAGCCCTTCAGGTGGAACTGCTTTCTCGCACCTACCGGATACGCATTACCAACCCCCTGGTGCTCGAGTTCAGAAAGTTTGGTGAAATTGGGGTAGTAACTGAAAAGGGAGGCGTTCGGTGGCTAACAGAAGATTTGACTGAACCTGAAGAAGAATTAGATGAAGTTGGAACAATTTCCTCTACCTTTGTGTTGGACTCAGCAGACATAGTAAACTAAATCATAACGTATATAACATGGGTAAAACAATCGAACTCACCGACTCCAACTTTGAACAAATTATTAACAGCGATAAAGCCGTATTGGTAGATTTTTGGGCTGAGTGGTGCGGACCCTGCAAAATGATCGGGCCTGTTGTAGAGGAGTTGGCCAATGATTATGATGGCAAATTAAATGTTGATGAAAATCCTCAAACCGCTGCCAAATTCGGCATTCGCTCCATCCCAACACTATTGGTGTTTAAAGGAGGTCAGATTGTTGACAAACAAGTTGGCGCTGTGCCAAAATCAGTATTGGATCAAAAACTGGCCGCTCAGATAGCCTGATTGGCTGAACAATTTTAACAAAAGAGCTATTCAAAGGTGTGAACTTTTTGATGGCTCTTTTTATTTCCCTTCATGGATCTTTCGCTCGTTGTGTTCCAACTGAACAAGGGCATCAAACAAGGCTTTCGTAACCGGACCAGGTTTACCGGTACCAATAATATGATCATCAACCTGTGTAATGGGGATTATGCGTTTGGTTGTGCTGGTCAGAAATGCTTCACCCGCTTTCGGAATATCTTCCAACCGGATTGTACCCTCTTCGACCTTAAATAATTCTGACGCCAGTTTTACTACGTGGTTGCGGGTAATACCATACAATACATTTTTACCGGGAGTAACAACTGTTTGATCCGGCCGAACAATAAAGAAATTACACCGCGGAAATTCTGAAACTTCACCCAGGTGATGATACAATACATCGCCTGCCTTTTGTTCATTCACTTTCTTTTGCAGCCAAATGCCCGCCAGGTAGTTAATGGTTTTAACGTGAGGCATATCCCTGAAATACTCATGGGTAATTACCTTGATCCCGCTGTGCATGTGCTCATCGGAAGAAAATGTTAAGGGTTGCTGGGAAATAATAATATTGGATTTCGCAATCTGATACCCATCGGGCGAGTACCCCCCTGTCAGGATT
>CAZCRJ010000667.1:0-1922 GCA_964501015.1 uncultured Roseivirgaceae bacterium
GTTTTAGAAAGGAACGGAGAATTTTTTACCCAGTTGCTGAAGATCTTCTACTACTTTTGGGTTTAACGGAATTCCATCGATTTTTCTTCTCACCTGCATTTCGCGTTCTGGGTCTCCGTGGATCAAAACCTTTTCCTTACCTTCTATTGTTTTCGCTGAGCGGAAACGGGTAATCCAGTTATCCATGTGGTTCTTAAAGTCATCCGCAGGGCGGAAGGCGTCAATACGCATGGCGCCTAAAAAATGACCAATGCCATCACCTACAGGATCAGCCGGAGGTTGAAGGAAGGAAACAAACGGGGGAACCCATGGACCATAATTGGCACCAGAAAGAACAGCTGATAAGATGTCTACCATTGCTCCCAATCCATAACCTTTATGACTACCATGGTCATAATCACTTCCCAGAGGTATGAGCGCCCCGCCTTCTTTTAGCTCATGTGGATTGGTTGAGGGTTCCCCTACTTTATCTTGTATCCACCCCTTAGGGGCTTCTTTATTTTTTCGTTGCAAAATTTCCAACTTTCCATTGGCGGCTGTAGTAGTGGCCATATCCAATACAAATGGAGGTTGTTTTTCGGCTGGAATGGCAATACAGATTGGATTTGTCCCCAATAACCGTTCAACGGAGAAGGTTGGTGCAACCAGCGGGCTTGCATTGGTCATGGCCCATCCAATCATATCATGCTGCAAGGCCATCATTGCATGATACCCGGCAATGCCAAAATGATTGGAATTTCGTACTGCAACCCACCCGGTACCGGCAATCCTCGCTCTTTCAATAGCTATTTCCATAGCCTTTGGCGCTACCACCAAACCCAGTCCACCATCGCCATCCACAACAGCCGTGCTAGGCGATTCATGAACGATCTTAATAGATGGAGTTGAGTTAATCCTTTTGGTCTCCCAAAGACGTACATATCCGGATAACCGTGCGATTCCATGAGAATCAATTCCTCTTAAATCAGCCGCAAGCAAAACCGATGTGGCCAACCGGGCATGTTCATCGGAACAACCGATTTTCGTAAACATTGAATAACTGAATTTTTCAAGGGATTCAACCGGGTAGATGTTGTCATTTGTCATGCGTGTAAAGATAATGGCTAATTCATCATTACGTTACTATATGGAGCCTGGTTAGATAGGCATGACGTGTCGAAATACTTTACCTTCGTTTATGGAATCGGCATGGTTCGTGCATCTTATTGAAAAAATAATCAAACATGAAAAAACTAGTTAGTACAGGTCTAATGGTGCTGGTCATTTTATCTACTTATGCTCAGCAGGATAAACAGGTGGAATCAAATATTAGCCAGGTTACGGTCTTTCTTAATCGGGCGCAGGTAACGCGAGTGGTTAAAACGAAAGTTGAGGCCGGTAAAACAAATCTGGTTTTAACCGGACTTACCTCACAGCTTGATCAGCAAAGCGTACAGGTTTCCGGTAAAGGAAGCATTATCATTCTTGGTATCAGTCACAACCAGAACTATCTGAATGAGTTAAATAAACCAAAGAAGCTTAAAGTACTGGAGGATTCTTTACACTACTATCGGAATCAACTTGCCTTGGAACAAAATCAAAAAGATATCTATACCAAGGAAGAGCAGCTTATCATCAGTAACCAGAAAATTGGTGGGAACAATCAGAACCTTACAGTGGCTGAGCTGAAAGCAATGGCTGATTTTTACCGGAGCCGGTTAGGCGAGATCGGTAAAGCTAAAATTAAAACGGATGAAAAGATTAACCAGCTAACTATACGCATTGCCAAAATCAATCAGCAACTTCGAGAGATGAATGAAGTGTACAGCCGTAACGCCAGTGAGATTGTTATTTCTGTTACTGCGAATACACCCTCTGCTGTGGAGTTGGAAGTACAGTATATTGTTCCCAATGCAGGTTGGTATCCAGTGTATGATCTGCGT
>CAZCRJ010000668.1:0-1922 GCA_964501015.1 uncultured Roseivirgaceae bacterium
AGGAGCCCGCAGAATTTTTCCATATACCATGCCCGGCAGAACAATATCAGATGTAAAGCGATGTTTACCGGTGATGAAGTCACGACCGTTGATTTTGGGAATTGATTTGCCGGCTGTTTTCCATTTCCCTGGGGGTGTAACAGCTATAGTGTCGTTAAGCTTATGGAGTATCTTCTTTCCTTTTGTCAGATCACCATATGAAAATGATTTACCATTCACCGGATTAATCACCTTTCCATTCTCCACCTTTAAAGATGAAGCCTTAACCTTCCATTCCGTAGCTGCCAGATCAGTCAACACTTCGCGCAAGGTGGCTGCTGCCTTACGCAGTATAGGCGACATGTTTGGCGTTGTAAGGCTTCCGAAAGTTCCCCTGTCGTAAGGTGTGAGATCGGTATCGCCCATAATCATTTCAATGTTGTCAATCGGAGCACGAAGTTCTTCTGCAACAATTTGCGCCAACGATGTTCGAATGTTTTGACCTACTTCAACTTTTCCTGTGAACACCACTATACTGCCGTTTTCCCGGATATGAATCCAGGATGCAATTGTGTCATCGGCAATTGCAAATTCTTCACCGGTATGTATAACCGTTGCTGCCAGCACATCGGAAAGTGTAAGCGCGATGGCTAAGCCTCCACCCATATAAGTAAAAAACTTACGCCTGCTTACGGGAGCATGAAACGGTTTTTCAAACAATTCATATTGCTCCGGGTATAGTGTATTCTTTTCCTTGTTCATGATTTCGGGATTAAATGTTCACCACTTTTTGAATCGCTTCCACGATATCCGGATAGGTGCAGCAACGGCAAATGTTTCCCTGCATCGCCTCCTTTATTTCCTGTTCCGATGGCTGATGGTTTCGTTTCAACAATGCAACGGCAGACATAATCATACCGGAGGCACAATAGGAACATTGAAAAGGATCCTCGGTTAACAAAGCTTCTTGTACAGGATGTAACTTCCCATTCGTTTCGAGGCCTTCAATGGTTGTGATTTCCTTATTCTGTGCACTTCCTACAGGAAGAATACACGACCGGACAGGGACACCGTTCAGCAATACAGTACAGGCGCCACATACACCATCTCCACACCCGTATTTACTACCGGTTAGCCCGAGGTATTCGCGCAGGGCAGTTAATAAACTGGTGGTTCCGTTGATGTCAATGTCGTGCGACTTTCCGTTTACCTGAATGTGCATGGTGATATAGATTACTGATGCTGGAACTTTAATATACAGAAAGAAGCATGGTTAAACAACCTTGATTTTTCTAACTACCACAATCACTGTATTAATGGTAGAGGATAACGGCTTTTCCTATACAGTCAATCAGCTATGTTAGATCATTATTGCTTTGAATTTCAGTGTCCAGTAAAGGTGTCATGTTAATTCACTTACTGATGGTCTGAAATAATCAGTAATTTTTTGGCTCTTGTTTTACATGCCGAATGCGCAAAATCCTGATCTCTCTATCGTATGCTTTTTTGAAGACTTTTGCGGCTTTATTATTCCATATTACTATTGGTTTGGCTTTCGCTACCATTCCTTCATTTGATTTTTCAATTCCTCATGGGCGATAAAATCTCCTTTATCTATCTCAGCTTCTGCCTCATCTAACTCACGGTTATACTGTTCTATACTGATTCGCCCTTCATTCCTTAGGCCGTAATGAAGCATAGCTTTGATTGCCCGTAATAAGGAAAGGTCTTCCACTTGCTCCAGTTCTTTGATTAATAATGCCCGTTCAGTCTTGATATTCATCGCTTTTCTGGTTTTGCATTTTCAAAGATAAGAATTTCAACGCTTTTGTCATCCTGGTGACGCGGAAGGGGTGTAAGGCTTACACCCCCTCAATGTCACTCGCAGAGGACATTGAGGAAGTTGAGTTCCTTACATTCCCGATGAAGTGAAATCTAGTCTT
>CAZCRJ010000669.1:0-1921 GCA_964501015.1 uncultured Roseivirgaceae bacterium
AAAATACGGAATCAATACAAACACCATCCCGAACACCTGAACCCAGATGGCAAAAAGCACATACTTCCGCTCTGTGAATAACGCATAGATGAGCACTATGGCGAGCACATCGTTCACCACAAAGCGTATGCTTCTGTTCATGATGAACTTCCAGATGTTTTGTTCAATGCCCATGAACGAGGCGATGTCCTGTCGCTGGAATAAAAACACCAGCACCAGGCCGGCAATGGAAAAAATGCCCAGGAGGATGCGAAGGTTACGCGTTGGTTTCATCGTGTGTGGCTGAAGGTTGTGCAGGCGGTGCAGGCTTCGCCAGTTTCATCACCCACCAGATCCACAACAAAAACACAAAGAGGTAAATGAAGGCGGTGAATAAATACTTGTGCGTGAAGTATAGAAAGCCGGGAAGGTATTCGGACACCATCGCCAGTAATACAATGCGCGCCACATTACTGACATGAATCACCACCAGGCCCAACGGTATAAACCAGAGCATGGTTTTTTTATATGGTCCAAAGGCTAACAGAAAGGCGAGAAACACGACCACCACATTCAGTCCATTGCATCCTTCATACACGGATACGATGGGCTTTATTTCTGTCGCGATAAACGTGGTGGGTTTCGACTCATGTTCATAGGCCTCCACTTCCCATCCGAAAAGGTTAAGCACATCAGCACTTTGTTGCGTCACCCACGTGGTCATCGCATCGGGACGCGGTGCCCAGTCGGTAACGTAGGCTCCGTACAGCAAATTGCCGACCAGGTAAATGCCGAAGAACTTCATCAGGAAGAAGATGGTGGGACGAAATTCCGCTATCGTTTCACGCAGGGAGGCCATTCAGGATTTTGGTTTTTTAACAACAGGTTTTGCCGGAACACCAATTACAGTGTCGCCAGCTACAACATCTTTAGTTACCACCGCACCAGAACCAATGCGCACTCCGTCTTCCAGCGTAATGCCGTTGAGAATGTTGGCGCCAGAACCAATCAATACAGTATTTCCAATGGTCACACCTCCTGCAATGTTCACGCCCGGCATGAGAGAAGAACAGTCCCCTATTTTTACATCATGCCCTATTGTACAGTTCAGGTTTATCAATACATGGTCTCCTATTTTCACATCGGTGGTGATGATCACCCCGGCTGTAATAACGGAACCTCTTCCGAAATAAATGCTGTCACGATCCTGAACGATGGCTTGCGGATGAAGGAGAACCGGGTATTCCAGGTAACGATTTGCGGCAAGTGCCTGGGCCACCTTCGACTTAAGCACTGGGTCACCCATGGCCAGTACAACAGACAGGTGGCGTTGGTGGTGGAGCAGTCTATCCAGATCACCCAACACCGGATAATTTTTTACAAGAGTACCCTGCACGATGCCGTCATCATAAAAGCCTTTTACCTCCCACTGCGGCAGGGCGCTGAGCATGGAAAGCATCTCCCGCCCCAAACCTCCTGCCCCATATATGACGATTTCTTTTTTCAAGAATGCTGGTACCAATCCAATGGCTAAAGGTACTCCCCAATCACGAAACTAAAAACTATACAGTATACCGATTTATTGGGTAAGGGAGGAAAGTCAGAAGCAGGCCCAAAACTTCACGTTTGGTGCTAACGATATAACGAGGGATTGCTTTCCCGAAATAATCGGGACATGCTGTCACGAGAAAGCTTAATCCGGAGACCAAGTAATCCCAAAACTTCACGTTTGGCTTTTACTATGAAGTGTGGGATTGCTTTGTCACGCGAAAGATTTTTCTAGTTGATGCAACGCGGACTGCGTTCCCTGCCTTAGTCGGCAGGCAGGCGCGCAATGACGTCCGCATTGAGAGTTGATTTACAAATCAAGTTACGTTTTGCTGTTATTTAAATCGTAGCGTCATTGCGAGGGAGGCACGACCGAAGCAATCCCAAAACTTCA
>CAZCRJ010000670.1:0-1916 GCA_964501015.1 uncultured Roseivirgaceae bacterium
TGGTTTATATTCCATTGGAATTCAGCAGGAATATGCTCCTATACAGCCAATTGCATTTTCACATAAATTGCATGCGGGTGCCTATGAAATTGATTGTAAATACTGTCATACGGGAGTTTTAAAAGGAAAAAGCGCTACAATTCCTTCTGTCAACATTTGTATGAATTGTCACAGGTCTGTAAAAACAGAATCTCCTTTAATTCAGAAAATATGGGCTGCAGCGGATTGGCAACCTGAGACATTATCATTTGGTCCCAATCAGAAACCTATTGAATGGGTTCGGATTCATAATCTTCCCGACTTAGCCTACTTTAATCATGCTCAACACGTTAATGTAGCGAACCTTGATTGTCAGACATGCCATGGTCCGGTACAAGAAATGGAAGTTGTCAAACAATATTCGCTCTTAACCATGGGATGGTGTATCGACTGTCACCGCAAAACAGATGTGAACACCAAAGGAAACGCCTACTATGACAATCTGGTGGAATTGCATAATGATGCCAGTAAAAAGCCAATGAAGGTGGAAGATATAGGCGGACTTGAGTGCGCCAAATGTCACTATTAATGGTTTCTGAATAGTTAATAAGTATAGACTTTGCTTTTATTATAAATTATGGAGAAAGAATCTACTAAAAAGATATACTGGAAGGGCCTCGAGCAACTCACCAACGATGCTGAGTTTGTAAAGCATGCTCATGAAGAATTTGCTCCCGGACCAGAAGAGGATCTGGGCCATTCCCGCAGGGACTTTTTGAAAATGATGGGCTTTGGCGTTGCTGCGGTTTCACTGGCAGCATGCGAAGCGCCAGTTCGTAAGGCCATACCCTATATAAACAAGCCTGATGATCTGGATCCTAGCATTGCCAACTATTATGCCTCTTCATACACCAACGGTGGTGATTATTGCAGCATCGTAGTAAAGACTCGTGAAGGCCGTCCCATAAAAATAGAAGGCAATTCACTATCCAGCGTATCGCGTGGCGGAACAAGTGCCCAGGTAGAAGCATCTGTGTTATCACTATATGATAATGCACGTCTTCGCTTTCCGCGTGTTGGAGAAAATAAAAAAGCTACATGGGATGAACTGGATATGGAAGTAACCGATAAACTTCGGTCCATTAGCCAGGCTGGAGGGAAAATTGTTGTAGTCAGCAATTCTATTCTAAGCCCCAGTACTAAAGCTGTAATTGATAAGTTTAAGGCGAAATACCCTACCACTGAGCATGTACAGTACGACCAGCATTCACACTATGGAATGTTGAAAGCTAACGAGGAATCTTTTGGCAAGGCTATGATTCCTTCCTACGATTTCAGTAAGGCTGGTGTAATCGTAAGCGTTGGTGCGGATTTCCTAAGCTCATGGTTGGCTCCGATAGAATTCACAAAACAATATGCAAAGACACGTGCGGTGGGTGAAGATAAAAAGGACATGTCCCGCCATTATCACTTTGAAGCAGGAATGTCATTAACAGGAGCCAATGCAGATTACCGTACTCAAATTAAGCCATCGGAAGAAGCAGCAGTAATTGTTCAATTGTATAATTTACTTGCAGCTAAAGCTGGTCAGTCGTCCATCAGCGGAGGTATCGATAAGCCTTACCTTGCTAAAGCAGCCAATGACTTGTGTGCAAATCGCGGGAAATCGTTAGTAGTAGCCGGATCCAATGATAAAGCCGTTCAGGTAATTGTAAATGCCATCAATACGATGTTGGAGAACTATGGTTCTACCATACTTCCTAATATCCCGGTTAACTATCGTCAGGGAGATGACCAGGCGATGTCCAACTTTGTAAAAGACACCGCAGCAGGAAATGTAGCTGGAGTGATCTTCTACAATTGTAATCCTGTTTACGATCATCCTATGGGTTCAGCTTTGGCAACTGGGTTAGGTAAAGTACAATTGAAGGTGGCTA
>CAZCRJ010000671.1:0-1914 GCA_964501015.1 uncultured Roseivirgaceae bacterium
TCTCTAGTTTCTGCTTTGCCTCAACAGTAAAGTTTGTCCATGGCTTCGTAAAATCCGTAGGGACTTCGCGTACAATTCCCTCTCCTGATAGTGGGTGTGTATAGGAAACCCTTTCAAAATTTCTCAATTTTCTGTTTAAGTCATATCGTTCTTTTGATTTTGCATGGCGGTTATTGAGTAAATTGATGTGGTCTCTTGAAGCACAGGCAATTACAAGGGCGTCCAATGCATGATGCCGGTGATCAATCCTTTTCTTAGAAAATCCCCTGGAAAGCTCAAGCGGAACTGTAGGTAAATATTTCTGATGATTTTCATTCCATGCTGTAAAAAGAGTAGAATTTGTTATCTGGTTCATTCGCTCAAAGCGGGGTAATATCAATTCATTCCAGACATCATTAAGCCCCCAGTGCTGTTTAAGTTCATTGGTTATTTTTCCATTTCCTGGAAGTACATTTTTTGAATTTACACCATCGTCATTGCTTTCTGCACGAACAATATTTGACAATACATTGGAAATATATTTACTGATATAGCGTGAGTCGTTGAGCTGTCGTTCAATCATCTTTTCAGGAATTTCCTCCATCAACAATTTATTTCGCTTACCACGATTTTTTGAATACTGCCTTTTTACAAAATCCTCGTACTCATCAACTTCAAAAATCTGTACTGTTTTACCGAAGCCCGCCTGCACTTTCTGTCCGTGATGTTTTTTAATAAACTCCAACCCTAACTGGTTATCCTTTACCTTATTTACAACAGCCTCACAAATAACTTTATTACTGAAACTGTCATCAAAATACAGGCTTTGTGGAATGATGTGTTCAATTTCATATTCTGGCGTGAATAGTTTATTAAGAGGAATTACCTCCCCAGTGTAAGGTGAACGGTACTTTTGCTCAAGCCATAATTTGTACCGTTTCAATTCAGCTGATGAGGGCTGTGCCAACTTGCTGATCTTCAGAATATCTTCATCAATTTCAATATCAGAATTAAGCACTCCGTCCTCATAAACTTTTAATATTTCCTGCTGCATCGGAGAGTACGGTCGCACGTTCTCAACTTCCTTGTAATGCTGCATTTCTGCAAGCATCGATTTAATACGAAGATTGGTATTTTCATTATCTGATATTGTGGCAGTAATTCTTTTTCTGTCTTCGGAGGAATTTTTCATCTCCCGCCCAAGTTCAATATGAATTTCATCATAGAAGTTCTTTTCACCCTTTCCATAGTGCAACCATATGTCCTTTACAATGCGTAGTGTTTCTGTAACAACTTGTTCTACGATAGGATTACGAAGGGAGTGCTGCCTGAAATCCTTTAGATATTCTTCCAGATCATCTACTGAATTCCACTTTCCGGCAATTGCCGCTTCGGAATGACGTCCATATATAATGTATTGAGCAAGCCATAACTGTAGACCCTGAAAATCTGATTCTTCCCTAAAGCGAGTCGCTTTCTCCCGTATTTTATTCCTAATTTCTTCATTATATTCTCCAGTAAGAATATTATCAATCCTCATCTTAGCCTTTTGATCTATTTCTTCCCATGACCAGAACTTACCGGTTCGCATTAGAGGAAGTAGCTTTTTAATAGCTTTCTCTGAAAATGAACCATATTCACTTTTAAAAGGAGGAAATTTTCGAAAAATTTCCACAAATGAAGTACCATCTAATTCATTCCTTGCTGCAAATGATTTTAATGCCTTCTCATATTCATTCTTATCTGTAACTGAATAAATTATATGCCACAATTGATGTTCCGTTTCCCGTGTAAGAAATTCTGAAGGTACATGTTGCACTTTATCTAATCGTGAACTGATAAGCGCTCTGGTTTCATTACATGGGTATTTTTTATCTGTCACATAATTCCAGCGATATTTTTCCAGCTCAGCACTAAGTTGCTTACCTTTCATTC
>CAZCRJ010000672.1:0-1903 GCA_964501015.1 uncultured Roseivirgaceae bacterium
CAGACTTAGGATCTGGTGCCGCAAGGCGTGGGGGTTCGAGTCCCTCCATCCGCACAAATTGAACCCTTAATGCGTTGCATTGAGGGTTCTTGATTTAACAGGAAATAACAAAAACTACTTGTTTTGGACATCACACTCAACAAAAAAAATTCTACTGAAGGCTTACTAACCATTAAGCTTACTAAGGACGACTATCACCATCAGGTAGGGGAAAAGCTACGGGAGTACGCCCGAAAGGCCAATCTGAAAGGATTCCGTCCTGGCAAAGTTCCCGGTGGCGTTATCAAACGTATGTTTGGAAAATCCATCTTAGTAGAGGAAATCAACCGGATACTTTCCACAAAACTGACTGAATACATACGGGAAAATAAGCTCAACATTATTGGCGAGCCGTTACCCGTAACGGATAAAGCCAATGCTATAGATTGGGATACTCAAACCGACTTTGAATTTGATTACCAGATAGGAATGGTTGACACCTTCACCTATGATCTTTCTCCCAGTGTAAAAATTAAATCGTATCCTATCACCGTTGACGAAAAAACCATCCAGGAAACGATTGATGATTTACGCAAGCGATTCGGAAAAGTTAACTACCCGGAATCCAGTGCGTTGGGCGATAGTATTTTCGGAACCTTAAAGGTTATGGATGGAGACTTTACGCGGGAAGGAGTTTTAATCGCTACTGATAAAATATCAAAGAAAGAGCAGGGCAAGTTTTCAGTACTTAAAAAGGAAGACGAAGTTCAGTTTGATCTTGAAAAGCTTTTCGAGGACACTGCTGACCTGGCCCAATTACTTGATGTTACACCTGAAGAAGCCAAAGGTTTCACTGGTAAACATACCCTTACCGTTACCAATATCAGTCGCACGGAACCATCCGAAATCAACCAGGAGTTATTTGACCGGGTATTTGGAAAAGATACGGTAACTACTGAGGCAGAATTCAAAGAAAAAGTTAAAGAAACCATTGGTGGAAATTACCAACGTGAAACCGAGCACTTTTTAGAACATCATGTGGAGGATTATTTTATAGCTAATACCAAGATCGACCTACCACAGGAATTCCTGAAAACATGGCTTAAGGCAACGAGTGAAGGACAGGTCACTGATGATGTTATTGCAAAAGAATTTGATGCTTACACGCGCTCCATCCGGTGGGATCTAATCAAAAACAGAATCGCTGAAGATAATGCCATCAAAGTAGAAGCCGATGAAGTTAAGGCAAAAGCTAGAGAGATGATAATTAGCCAGTTTGGCGGTCCGGCCATTGCCGAACAACTGGCCGATCGGTTGGATGCTATCGCGGATAACTACCTGTCGCATGAAAACGGGCAGAATTTTATGCGCCTATACAATCAGATCCGCCAGGAAAAAATCATGAAACATATTAAGGCGAACATAACCATAACCGAGAAAAAGGTTAGTGTTGACGAATTCAAAAAGATAGTTGAAGAACACCGCCATTAATCCTAATTCGGGACTAAATGACAATGGTTTTGGGCACTCCAAAACCATTTTTGCTTAATTTCGGTTTCTATCTCAGATTTATGATAATTTCCGTATTCCAGACTGGTAAAAAGTATAATTTGAACGCTTAAACAGAAAAAACACTTATGAATAATTCAAACGAATTCAGAAAATATGCTGTACATCACCTGGGTATGAGTGGCAATACCATTGATGACTACGCTCATAAAATCGATAATATGACCCAATATGTTATTGAAGAGCGTCCGGGAAACTTCCGGGCCATCGATGTGTTTACCCGGTTGATTTCCGACCGGATCATCTTCCTCGGTATGGGTATTGATGACCAGATTGCCAACCTCATTACCGCTCAGTTGTTATTTCTTGAGTCAGCTGACCCCAAGAAAGATATTATTATGTATGTGAACAGTCC
>CAZCRJ010000673.1:0-1903 GCA_964501015.1 uncultured Roseivirgaceae bacterium
TGCCACTTATTGGCATTTTTTGGGTGGACTTTGGCTATATTTGTTCGTATTCTTATCATTGAACCCATAACCCGAAACCCGTAACTTATCACTATGGCAAGTACTTCTACCGTAAATGTACCGGCACCCGGAAAATCTGTTTGGGATGGCGGAGTATCCCCGATGAATGCCAGTTATGGCAAGCTCATGATGTGGTTTTTCCTCCTATCGGATGCGTTTACTTTTTCAGCGTTATTAATTACCTATGGATTGGTTCGCTCTTCTCATAAAGGCTATGAAGGAGCAGTGGAGGCATTCCAGTTTTCACAAACCTACTGGCCGATTCCAGAAAAGGTATTTGAAGCGATCCCATTTTTCCATGGGCTTAATGCTCCACTGGTATTTGTAGGATTGATGACCTTTATCCTCATTATGAGTTCGGTAACCATGGTACTGGCTGTTGAAGCTGGTCATCGTATGGATAGAAAGGCAGTGGAGAAGTGGATGCTCTGGACCATAATTGGTGGGTTGACCTTCTTGAGTTGCCAGGCATGGGAATGGGCTCACTTTATTCATGGAACTGATGCTGGTGGCCTTTTAGCCGATGGCTCTGTTTTTCGTGGTGCAAATCTTTCCTTAAACCAGTATGGACCTCCCGATTTTGCTGCGTTCTTTTTCTTTATTACCGGCTTTCATGGCTTTCACGTGTTCAGTGGTGTAATGCTAAACTTCCTGATTTATTACAACACTGTAACCGGTGTGTATGAGCGGAGAGGTCATTATGAGATGGTAGAGAAAGTAGGGTTGTACTGGCACTTCGTTGATCTTGTATGGGTGTTTGTTTTCACTTTCTTCTATCTTGTTTAACCAATAACTTAAATATTTCTATGGCACATACTGAAGACACACCTCAAATAACTGTACTTCCTCCGGATACAGCCAAGATTAAAAAACTATGGACTGTAGCCGCTATTTTAGGGTTTATAACGTTGCTTGAATTTGCGGTTGCTTTTGGGGTACCTCATGAATATAAAGACCTTAGAGTCTGGACGTTTATTCTCATGACTATTGTGAAGGCAGCCTACATTGTTGGTGAATTTATGCACCTCCGGTATGAAGCTAAAGTGTTGCTTTGGTCCATTATTATTCCAATGGTTTTTGTTGTGTGGATGTTAGTAGCGTTTGTCTACGAGGGAATCCACATTGAACTGGCACGTCCATAATGGATAGCGCTAATACATTTAAGGCTTAAGGATTCCTTAAGCCTTTTCTTTTTATAGACAATTGGTAATGAAGGGTACAAAGATTATTTACTTATTGCTGGCATTGGCACTGCCGGTTTTCGTTTTTTTGTTTCTGAAATATTTTGGTCAAAATCAATTTAATGTTGAGCCATTATTCACAGCGTCATTGCCTGAGGGTGTTCACCCGGAGTGTGATCACGCTTATGAACTTCCTTATTCAATCCCTGAGCATATCTTGCAGGATATGGAATGGTCATCAAGTGATAGCCTGACCCTTTTTTATTTCACCTCTGTCAAAAGTAGTGCAGCAGCATTAAACCAGATACAGGAAGAGCATTTATCAGCAGAAGTACATGTTGTTGAACTTCGCGAAGACTCCAGAAAGCCGGAATTGCTAGACAGTCTGGGGTTAAAAACACCTGAAGAAAGGAGTGAAGCATACGTGAAAAAATGTTTTTTGTTTATGGACGAACCAAACAACCTCTTGCTTGTTGATAATCAACGGAGAATTCGGGGCATCTATCAGGTTGAAAACCGGGATGAAGTTGACCGTCTTTTGCTGGAGCTTAAAATTATTTTAAAGAAGTATTGATGTGAATAACCACGATCCTTACCACAAGGTAATAATAGCCGTTTCCATCATTATACCGGTAGCGGTTGCCCTTTTATTCCGGGTAAAA
>CAZCRJ010000674.1:0-1901 GCA_964501015.1 uncultured Roseivirgaceae bacterium
ATCCAGCATTACCTTCTCCTGTGAAAAATCGCGCGGTGTTCGGCTCTTCCACCATCGGTACACGGGTTCAGAAAAAATAAGTATGCCTACCAGTGGCAGCAACACCAAAAATCCATTGGTCTGCGCACGAGAGAACCCGAAGAAAGTACTGATCAGGCGTTGGAGATTCATGCGGTACTTATTTTCACTGTGACAAAATACAAAAAAGTGATTTTTTACACCTGAAATATCTGTTGATTGTAATGCTGATTTTACTGCGCTGTAATTATCTTGTCTGCCGTTCGACCAATTTCCCGAGACCCCGCTTTGATAGACGCTAAGGAAAAAACATTTATCACCCTGATTGATGAGCACCAGGGACTGATCCACAAGGTTTGTAATCTTTACGAAACCGACAGGGAGGCGCGCAATGATCTTTTTCAGGAAATTGTACTGCAGCTCTGGAAATCGTTTCACACGTTCCGGGGCGAGGCGAAAATCACTACCTGGATGTACCGTATCGCGTTGAACACGGCCATCTCCCGGTTGCGAAAATTAAAGCGCGGATTATCCACGCAAGAACTGGAAGAGCGCCACTTTAATATTTCAGACCTCTCCACTGAAGAACATGAAGAGAATCTTCAAAAACTTCAGCACTGCATTCGCCAGCTTTCAGAAATTGAGCGAGCGATGATCATGATGGCGCTGGACGAAATACCCTACGAGGAGATTGCAGAAACGATTGGGATTACACAAAATAATGTTCGGGTGCGGATGAACCGTATCCGCGAAAAACTAAAAAAACTGATGAATGCATAAGCATGGAACTGGATGATTTAAAATCTATTTGGAAAAAGCAAAAGGGTTTTGAGCGCAAGGGCGAAACCGAAATTGCGCAGATGCTCAATAGCAAAAGCAATACATTGATCACCCGCCTTAAACGCAATGTTTGGTTTGAGCTGATCTTCACCCTGATTTGCATGGTGGCGCTTGGTGGCTATGCCCTGACACTAAATGGGGGAGCATTGGTATGGACTATAGTAGCCCTTTTAGGATTATTGTTGGTTTATACGGCCTACTATATAAAGAAACTGATATTGCTAAATCAATATGACCAATCCTCGGAGAACCTTAAAGCCAACCTGACCAACCTGTTGGCACGACTGGATGCATACATGACCTTTTATAAACGCAGCTATACGTTTCTTTACCCCTTCTTTTTTGCGTTAGGGATAATCTTTGGACTGCTGGAGTCGGGCACGGATCGGTTTATGGAGAAGTTTCAGAGCACCTTATATACTGTTTCATTTATCGTACTTTCCATAGTGTTTATGATTGGCATTTATACCATCACCGACTGGTATATGAAGAAACTGTACGGGAACCACATTGAAAAGTTAAAATCGTTATTGGCCGAACTGGATGCGCAGGAGTAACCGAAAGGCCCAATCCGTATTCCCTTCCATAAACGTGTGATTCAGTAAAAAACTAAGTGATAATTTTCGAGCCGAATGCCACATTGCTTGACTTAACGTGCGAACTTTAGGCAGGAATTGACGTTCTTCCATCTGTATGTCATTACTCGAGAAATTAAACGCACCTTTTCCGTATTACCTGAATGACGACAGGAAAAATATTGCGCTGATTGGCGCGATAACCCTGTTTGTAGTGGCGTTTATGTATTTCTTCAAAAGCGCTACCGATCGTGACTTAACCCTAGCCCAGTTATTTCTATTAAGTGGAATAACCTTTACCTGCCTGATCATCAATATTGTACTGCTGCCGAGGTTTATGCCAGTTTGGTTTGATCCGGTTACCTGGAACCTCAAAAAGTATATTATCCTGAACATCTGGCATTTGGTGTTGATTGGAATTGCCAGTTCCCTGGTCGATATCCTGTTCATTACCCCGGAAAAAACCAT
>CAZCRJ010000675.1:0-1897 GCA_964501015.1 uncultured Roseivirgaceae bacterium
TTTTTATGTTTCTCCGGTGAAGAGCTGGGACTGCTCGGTTCCAAATACTTCACCGAAAACCCAACGCTTGATCTTACAAACGTCAATTACATGATCAACATGGATATGATTGGCCGGCTGGATCCACAAACCAATACTGTTGCCATAAGCGGAACAGGAACCAGCCCGGTATGGGAAACACTTTTGAAAAGCCTCGAAACGGAGTCCCTAAAAATAAAAACCGATTCAGCAGGTGTTGGCCCTTCCGATCATACTTCGTTCTATCTGAAAAACATTCCTGTGTTGCATTTTTTCACCGGTTCGCACAGTGATTACCATAAGCCTTCTGATGACTGGGAGAAAATCAACTACACAGGGCAGGCAGCGGTGCTCACCCTAATCACGCAGGTAATTGATCATTTAGATAAGGAACCCAAACTTGCTTTTCTTCCAACCAAAACAAAGCCAATGGGTAGCCGGCAGTCCTTCAGGGTGACAATGGGTGTTATGCCCAGTTATACTGCCGATGGCTCTGGTGTACAGGTAGATGGTGTTACCGAGGGACGCCCCGGACAGAAAGCCGGCATCCAGACCGGTGATGTTATTATTCAAATGGGTGATCTTGAGATTAAAGATATCCAGGATTACATGGGTGCCCTTGGCAAGTTCGATAAAGGGGAAACTATTTCAGTAAAAGTCAGAAGAGGTAAGGAAATTGTAACGCTTTCCGTGACCTTCTAATTTTTTATAGTAATGGTATTCTATAGTTTGTCTATGCGGGCGATGGGGTAACCTATTACCTCAATAATTCTCGTGATATCACCAGCTTCTGAATTTCTGTTGTGCCTTCATAGATTTGGGTAATCTTGGCATCGCGCATCAGTCGCTCCACATGAAACTCCTTAACGTAGCCATAACCGCCATGTATCTGAACGGCTTCGGTAGTTACCTCCTGTGCAATTTGTGATGCAAATAATTTCGCTTGTGCCGCAGCTTTAACAAAATCGTTTCCCTGATCTTTTAACAACGCTGCCTGCCATACCAGTAATCGCGCGGCATCAATCTTGGTAGCCATTTCGGCTAGTTTAAATTGTATTGCCTGGTGTTCGGATAAATGTTTGCCAAAAGCTTTTCGTTCCTTCGAATATTTTAGTGCCAGTTCATAAGCACCGGAAGCAATTCCAAGCGCCTGCGCGGCAATACCAATGCGGCCTCCGTTAAGGGTAGTCATAGCAAAGGTGAATCCAAATCCATCTTCTCCCAAACGATTTACCTTGGGCACTTTTACATCCGTAAACATGAGTGAATGTGTATCGGAACCACGGATGCCCATCTTATCTTCCTTCTTTCCAACAACAAAACCAGGCATTTCCTTTTCAACAATAAACGCGTTGATCCCTTTATGTCGCTTGGCTACATCTGTTTGTGCTATGACAATATAAATGCTGGCACTGTTGCCATTGGTGATCCAATTTTTGGTTCCGTTCAGAAGGTAATAATCACCATTATCTTCAGCCGTAGTCCGCTGGCTGGTGGCATCCGATCCGGCTTCGGGTTCGGAAAGACAGAATGCACCAATAACTTCTCCTGCCGCCAGTGGCTTCAGGTATTTTTCCTTTTGTTCTTCCGATCCAAAGGTTTCAAGTCCCCAACAAACCAACGAATTATTAACCGACATGCAAACGGAGGCCGAAGCATCAATTTTAGAAATCTCTTCTATAGCTAATACATAGGCGATCGTATCCATACCACCCCCATTATACTTTGGGTCAACCATCATGCCCATGAAACCCAGCTCACCCATTTTCTTTACTTGCTCTGCCGGAAATTTCTGTTCAGTATCACGATCAATTACCCCTGGCAGTAATTCATTCTGAGCAAAATCTCTTGCCGCTTCCTGAACGGCCATATGTTCTTC
>CAZCRJ010000676.1:0-1896 GCA_964501015.1 uncultured Roseivirgaceae bacterium
ATCATTTATAGTAACGTTAGCTTTAAGTGGTAAGTCTGCGCGTTTTCGTAAAAGGTTGATTTTTCCGACAGGATCACCCATACCTGTATGAACTGCAGCTTCAGCAAGCATCAGCAACACATCAGCATAGCGCAGTATTCGGATATTTTTTGGTCTGTTCTTATCGAAAGGGTTCGCATATTGCTCCATGGTACGACTAGTGTAGGCTTTATAATTATAGTATAGGTTCTGAACAGAGTCTGAACTCGGTACTCTGAATCCATCCCATAAAATTGTTCCCTTTCGTGTACCAGAATTATCTATAAAAATTATTGTTCCTTCCTTTCTCAAATCACCCGGCTCATACGCATTGATTAAGTTTTGACTTGGATTATTAAATCCCCATCCTAAATCATCCCATCCACCAACGCCACCTTGCCGCACACCCTGGCATACGGTATAGAGATCGGGGTTTAAGTTGGCATTGTTAAACGAGCCTGTTTGTACTTCAAAAAGTGATTCACTGCTGTTGTCAAAGGCCTGTCGCCAAATCATAGCATAGTCATTCACCAGGGAATACTGACCGGAGGTAATAATTTCATCTGTTAAGGAATACACCAACGGCCACTCACCCTGATACATGTATACCTTCGCCAGCATAGCCTGTGCCGCACCCTTAGTGGCATGACCTGTGCCCGTTTGTGACTTCAACGGTAATTTATCTACAGCATATTGCAGATCACGAATAATGCTGTCATATACAACCTCCAGTGGTGCACGCGTTTGAAAGACCGGATCGCTGTTGGCATCAACGGCATCTTTTGGAACTCTCAACACCAGTGGTACACCGCCATACATCCGAACAAGATTGAAATAGAGGTATCCTCGTAAGAAACGAACCTCACCCTGTAATTTATCACGCTCTGCCGGATCAATGGCTGCAACCGACAGCGCTGCCAGCGCCTGGTTAGCAGCACCAATACTGTTGTAATGACCACTCCATAAGGTTTCACAAAACTTGTTAGTAGGTGTAAGCGTAAAATTATCTATGTCGCCTACAGGCACAGCCTGATCGGTAGGTGAACTTCCCTTATCCGCATCGTCAGACATAATGCTGCTCACAGAAATAAAGGCGAAGCCATGAACATCGCCATTGCCCCACGAATCGCCTTGTAGTAAACTATGGTAAACACCGGTCACTAATTTTTGTGCCAATGCCGGATCAGACTGCGTAGTTACTCCTCCCTGCACCGGAATCTCCAGAAAATCTTCGCTACACGACACTACTCCAACACTAATTAGTGTGCTGAGTATAATGTATTTTATAAATGATGTTCTTTTCATTTCCATATCGATTTAGAACCCAACATTTAATCCAACAGCTATAGTCCTTGTAGTAGGATAGGCACTTAACTCTATTCCAGAACTGATCGGATCGCCCGGTAATTCAGGGGTAAAGCCACTATATTTTTTGTAGGTAAACGGGTTTTGTGAAGTCACAAATGTTCTTAACCCGGTAATTTGTAATCGTTGCAGAAAAGTGGAAGGAAAAGTATAGCCAATGGATAAATTATTTATCCGGACAAACGCTCCAGATTCAACAAAATATGTCGAGGCCAGTTGGTTACCCACATTGGCTCATGGTTCTGATTGAGTGCGATTGGATGATGTCCACCGGTTATAGACTACATCGCGTTCTACGTTATCCTTACCTTCTACCCGTACGGCTTTCTTACCATTGTATACTTCATGTCCGAGATTACCATAAAAGGAAAGACTGAAATCCCAGGCCTTGTAATTTGAGGCCAGGTTCAATCCGAAATAAGCAACAGGTTGGTATGATCCGGCAAATACACGGTCATTGTCATCGATTATACCATCATTATTTTTATCGAGGTATTTAAAATCACCGGCTTT
>CAZCRJ010000677.1:0-1894 GCA_964501015.1 uncultured Roseivirgaceae bacterium
AAACCACGAATTCTGACCAATCATAACCAGGCGTTTTTATCAACACGCACCCTGGCTGTAGTGGAAGGATTCACTTCAAAAAGTAAGGATGGAACTTCTGTTTCTAATATATTATACAGAGCCGTTGGCGTTGATCCCAATCAAAAGCATCCAACTGTATTTTTCATTCATGGAGGACCTACTGCACAAGACACCTGGGGCTTTTCGCTTACACAGCAAATGCTGGCTGCATCCGGCTATAATGTAGTATCGGTTAACTATCGGGGAAGTAATGGCCGGGGCCTTGCCTACAGTAAAGCGATCAGTGGTGACTGGGGAAATAAAGAAGTTCTGGATATCCATGGCGCAGTAGATTATACCATTGCCAAAGGGATTGCGGATGCGTCAAACCTGGGAATTGGCGGATGGAGTTACGGTGGCATACTCACCAATTACAGCATTGCTACTGATACACGTTTCAAGGCTGCAGTAAGTGGAGCGGGTATTGCCAACCTGTTATCCGGATATGGACATGACCAGTACATCAACCAATATGAAAATGAAATAGGATTGCCCTGGAAGAATACGGATAAGTATTTAAAACTTTCGTATCCATTTTTAAAGGCTGATCGTATCAAAACACCAACGCTTTATGTAGTGGGTGAAAAAGATTTTAACGTCCCTGCAATTGGCAGCGAACAGATGTATCAGGCGTTGCGTACACAGAACATTCCCACTGGGTTAATAATTTATCCGGGTCAGTTCCATGGTATTACAACACCTAGTTATCAAAAAGACAGGTTCGAACGTTACCTCGATTGGTATGGCACCCATTTAAAGGGGTTGCCTTCCCAGAAAATTGATAAGGAAATAAAGTAACCTGTCGGAGCCAACTAACATTGATGGGAACGAAGTAGCATAAAGGTTTTTATGCATTACCTTTATGTCATGATTTTAGTGTTTAAAATCGGTTTTCTCGATGTTTCCTGGATCGACATGGTAGATATCGGCCTGGTAAGTGTATTGCTTTACCAGGTCTATAAACTTATCCGGGGAAGTATTGCCGTAAATATATTTCTTGGTGTATTAGCGCTCTATCTTATTTACCTGATTGTAAAGGCAGCACAGATGGAATTACTGGCCACAATTCTCGGGCAGTTTATGGGTGTTGGTGTGCTGGCTATGATCATTCTTTTTCAACCGGAAATCCGGAAATTTCTTCTGGTTATTGGTGGTACTGAATTCAGAGAAACGTTTCTTAAAACATTTTCCGGCTGGCGTGGGGAGCATGATAATGAAAACGATATTCAACAGATACTGGAAGCTGCCAAAACCCTGAGGACAACAAAAACAGGCGCTTTGATTGTATTTTCCCGCGATACGGAATTAAAATTTTATGCCGAAACCGGTGAAGCCCTGGATTCGGAAATTACCAAATCGTTATTACTCTCCATTTTCAACAAGTACAGTCCATTGCATGATGGCGCCATTATCGTGCACAAAGGAAGAATAAAAGCCGCACGTTGCGTGTTACCGGTTAGCGAAAATGACCATCTCCCTCCTCATTTTGGCATGAGGCACAGGGCTGCAGTTGGCATGTCAGAAAGTACGGATACGTTGGTGATGGCCATATCAGAAGAAACCGGTCGACTGATACTGGCCCGTAATGGCAAGTATTTGAAGATGCTCAAGCAAAAGCAGGTCGAGCAAAAAATTCTGGAGTATCTGAATAACATGGAGCCCACCAAATGGGAAGATCTCCATGCTGATGCCGCCCCGCCAGAGCCACAGAAGCCCGTAACCAAGGTTTAACTAGTACTTACTCTTTCCAGACCGCCCCTACACCTACATCCCATAATTTCTTATTAAGCGCAGGAATATCCTTTTCCAAAAGTACTCGTACCCTTGCTTCAAG
>CAZCRJ010000678.1:0-1887 GCA_964501015.1 uncultured Roseivirgaceae bacterium
GACTTTAAAGATGGCGCAAACCTTATTCTGAACCCTCAACTTGAAACTGCACTATTGCCCGGAAATGGGTTAGCCTACGGGGTTGAAGTATCACTGGACAAAACAAAAGGCAGATTAGTTGGAGGAATTAACTACACCTATTCACGGTCGCTTAGAAAAATTAACGGGCAGTATGAGGTCGAAAAAATTAATAACGGGGAGTATTACCCTTCTAATTTTGACCAACCCAATATTGTAAACCTGAACTGGCGCTACAGTATTAAGCGCAATATTTTCTTTTCCGGTATCTTTACGTATCATACCGGCAGACCCATTTCTATTCCATTAGCCGCCTATGAAATAAATTCTGCACCCATAATTGATTTTTCTGAACGCAACAATTATAGGTTGCCCGACTACCATCGCCTGGATCTGGCTTTAATTATTGAGGGCGGAAATAAACGGCTAAAAAAAATAAACGGGCAATGGACTATCTCCGTGTATAATATTTATGGCAGGAAGAATCCGTATTCTGCCTTTTTTGATTTTAACGTAGCGGGCGCGGTTAAACCTTACCAACTCTCATTAATCGGTGTCCCTGTTCCGTCTGTTAGTTATGGCATTAAATTCTAATAAATGATTCGCAGGCTATTCTATACTATACTCTTCCTTATTACGGCTTGTGTAGATCCACTAAAAGTGGATGAGCCTCAGAATGACAAACGAATTGTGGTTGACGGGCTGATTACCAATGCACCGGGACCCTACCAGGTGAAGTTATTTTATACCAACAAATTAAACACAACCCGATTGGTAGCTTTTGAACCGGTTACAAATGCAATTGTTTCCATTCATGATGACTCGAATAATATTGCTTTTCTGACTGAGGTTTCACCAGGACTTTACCTTACGAATGAAAATGATATGCGGGGAGAAATTGGCCGAACATATCATGTTTCCATTAAAACAGCTAATGGAAATGAATATCGCTCGGCACCACAGTTATTGACTTCTGCTGGTGAAGTTACTACCATGTACTTTGAATTTGTAAAAGATGCATTGCCCGGAAGCCAATCAGATTCATTTGTTGACGGACTTAACGTTTTCATAGACACCAAAGGAGAACAAGAAGGATCGAATTTATTCCGGTGGCGATGGACGACCATTCATAAAGTTAAATCTAATCCTGAGCTGGAAACCCGAACAACTCCCGGAGGAGAGATTCCGATACCACAAGCGTGCAGTGGATATATTTATCGATCACGTCAGTTAATCCAAGTTGGAGAATGCACTTGCTGTATTTGTTGGTCGTATAATTACAGCGAAAATGCGCTGGTCTCAAAAAATCAACTGGTTAAACAAAATACCTTTAATAAACAGAACATTGGAGTTATTCCAGTTACCGCAATGCATTTTTATGACAAGTATTATTTGGAGGCTCAGCAACTTAGTCTGTCTGAAGAAGCCTATGATTTCTGGAATTTAGTAGAAAAGCAACAATCCGGTTCAACTGATTTATTTCAACCCAATGCGATTAAAATCCGGGGTAATATTGAAAATAGTGTCGACCCTGATGAGGAGGTATTAGGGTATTTTGGTGTTTCTGGTGTCGCGTATAAAGGAGTGTATATCGATATAGGCTTGATTCCGTATACACTTCCTGAAATTGACATTGTTCCTTTTCCTTGCACACAATATTTTAAAAATCCATCTACAGAGGAACCTTGGTTCTGGTAACATTTAGCTAATGAACAGTTTTCGTATCGTACTGTTAATCGTGGTCATAGTACCCATAATCCTGCTTCAGGCAAACCCGGTAATTACGACATTACCTGCCAACCGGATAACACTAATTTTTAACCAGCCAAAATACGCACCCGGTGACACAGCATTTTTTTCAGCACAACT
>CAZCRJ010000679.1:0-1887 GCA_964501015.1 uncultured Roseivirgaceae bacterium
ACATGGCCCGATATGGCCTGCTGATCCATGGCCACCCTGAGGTTAATGTCGTAGTAATGCACATTAAATGATTGCTGAAGCGGTGAAAGCGGGCCGCCGCTGCTGCGGGTCTGCGCTGCAGTTACAACAGACAAGCTGAGGACCATCGCCAAAATTGCAAAGTATGTGAGAAATTTTTTCATATCTGGTAATTAAAAGAACGTCATGGTGAGCGAGTTATCAAACGTCATGGTGAGCCGGTAATTTTGCCCGGTTGCGGGCAACACTGTTTGGAAGGTGACACCGTCATGGTGAGCGCAACGCCGCGAAGCGAAGTGTAGTCGAACCAGGTGGCCCCGTTGTAGCGGGGCCGGGTGTGCCTGAGGGCACGATTTAACCAGGAGTTCCAATATTTTCGCGGGATTTCATCCCACGATGTGGTTCGACTTCGGCCTACGGCCTGCGCTACCAGTGACAAGTTGCTTGTCATCTCCAAAATGGTGTTGCCCGCGGGCGAAATTACTTGCTCGGGATGACGTTGGGGGTTCTATTTCCCTACCAGTTTTTCGATTGCTTCGATCACTGTTTTGCTGTCGCCTGCGGCGTTTACTTCGGTATCCTTGTATGCAATCTTTCCGTCGAGGCCGATAATGAATGTCCACCGGGCAGTGGAAATCTCGCGCGTGAGCACCTTCTCCTCACCGTCCACAACACGCGTAATGGTTCCGCCTCCCCGCACCGGTACACCAAATGCACGTGCGATGGTACCCTCTTCGTCGGAAAGCAGTGGAAAATTCAGATTGTTCACCCTCTTGAACAGCTCCAGGTTGGAAACCGGGTCACCACTTATTCCAACTACTTCGGCTCCCATTTCGGTCAGCTTTGTGCGGTCATCCCGGAAATTGCATGCCTGATCGGTACATCCACCGGTCATTGCTCCGGGATAGAAGTATACCACCAGGATCTTTTTGCCAACATAATCGGCGCTGCGCCACAATTCTCCTTCGGCATTCAGGGCTTCAAATTCAGGGGCGGGGGAACCGGGTTCAATATCCATGGTCTGGGCATTTAAAGATTTGTATTGAAGTGCATACACTGCAAGGGATGCAACTGTTAACACCAGTATCATTCTGACTATTCTTTTCATGACGGTATTTGCGTTAAGATAATCCCGTGATCACCCTGGTCCGGGCGATCTGCTTTTATTAGCTATTACTAAATATACTATTTCGATACGGATTCACCATTGTTTCCAGTCCGGCACTTTCCGGCTGTTCTCACTCAAAACACACTGTCGTGAATTCATAAAAAAAATCCGTTCACAATTGGGGGTACCCCCGGTGGTTATCTGTAATGCTGGCACAAACCAACATCACAACTCTAACCAGACACTGAAAATCATGAACAAAGCAATTCCTTTTCTCATCCTTATACTCATCCCGGGTATTATTACCACGGGTTGCAACATCCTTCCCTCCAATAGCGATGGGCCAGCCGAGGTGCAGGTACAGATGAAGATCGAAACCGGCAGCACGTTTACAAAGCAGAATTATTTGGGCACCATGAACGATGAGCTGCTTATTGAAGAGGTAAAACTCTACATCGAAGAGCTTGAGCTGGACGGTACCAGGGGCACCGGCGACTTTGAGGTTGAAGATTTTGTCGCTGTTTTACCGCTGGACGGCTCTCCCCTCACCATCACAAAAAAGGACATTCCAGCGGGTTTTTATGACGAACTTGAAATGGAGATCGAAAAACCCGACTACGACGACACCATGCTGGATGATCCCGATTTCCGCGATGAAACCGGCAGCTATTCAGTAGTGATCAAAGGAATGTACAACGGTGAATCTTTCACGTTCCGCTCCGACAAGGATTTCGAGCTCGAAATTGATCTGAATCCGCCCC
>CAZCRJ010000680.1:0-1884 GCA_964501015.1 uncultured Roseivirgaceae bacterium
CATTGGTTAATGCCTGGGGTTTTGGTCCTGCTGAACCATTAAATCCGGGCAACCTCCAGGTAGATTCCATACGTGATTTCGTAGGCTATGAAAAAATTCAGTTCAACAATGACAGCATCTGGAAACTGGATTCCCGCACACAACTTGATTTTGGCGGAATAGGACAAGGTTACGGAGCAGATGTAGTGGTAGATTTTTTACGGACAAAGGGTATTGTAAACATGTTGGTAGAAGTTGGTGGCGAAGGAATGGCGTGTGGGAAAAACCTGAAGTCTGGCAAGCCCTGGGAAATCGGAATACTGGATCCGCGATCTACTCAGGAGAACCTCTTCTTTAAAGCGTATGTATCACTGGAAGACAGAGCGTTTACTACTTCCGGAAATTATTTCAACTATCGTGAAATAGACGGAAAGAAATTTTCACACTCCATCGATCCCGAAACAGGATATCCTTCACAAAAGGAAATTCTCAGTGCTTCGGTATTTGCAAAAGATGGCATCACCGCAGATGCATGGGCTACTGCACTGATGGTAATGGGCCACGAGAAGGCAATTAAACTGCTGAATCAACGCAATGATTTGGACGGGTTTATTATTTATTCGGATACAACAGGGATACAGGTATTTGTGACGAAGGGCATTGAGCCTTTCATGACCATTAATGACTAACTCATGCCTGTAAAACTGCTTGTTTTATTTTTCACGCCACTGATCTCCGGGTTATTGGTCTATTTTCTTCCGAAAGGTAAAACAAAGAGTTTTAAACTATTGCTGGTGTTTGCCGGTGCTTACCTGTTTGGGATTACTGTTGTTCATATTTTACCTGAACTCTACCGTAACCCAGACGATGTTGAACTCATCGGCCTGTTTGTATTGGCAGGATTTTTTCTTCAACAGGTACTTGAACATTTCACTTCAGGTGTTGAGCACGGACACCTACCGGTACCTACTGTGGGTGAAGCACATCATAACCATACCCATCATCATGGACATCACCACCAACAGGTTTCTGCTTTGGTATTGCTGATGGCACTATGTGTTCATGCTTTTTTGGAGGGTGCCATGCTGGCCCAACCTTCAGCAGGTGACTTCGCATATGATGTCAATGCAATTTTACTGGGGATCGCCTTGCATCGCGCGCCCGCTGCATTTGCATTGATGACAGTATTATCCTTTCAACTTCACTCCAGGCGAAAGGCAATTCCGCACCTGGTAGTATTCTCCCTTGCCGCACCAGCAGGCTTACTCATCAGCACGTATCTTGCGCAATCTGAAATTTTAACCGCCACCGGATTAACGTTACTCTATGCCCTGGTAAGTGGAAACTTTCTGCACATCTCCACCACCATCGTATTTGAAAGCAGTCCGGAGCACCATTTTAATGCGCGCAAATTAACCGTTGCCATCCTTGGCGCCCTGGTGGCTGTAGGCGTGGAGTACATGCTCTGATCGAATCCATTCACATACAATCTTCTTTGCTTTTCGGGTAAAAGACGCGACTTTAGTAATTCGCTTTGAAGCCTATGAAAATCATACGAACAATAGACGAATACCATCAACAGTACACGGAAAGCGTTGAACATCCTGAAGCGTTTTGGGCAAGTGTTGCTGACGATTTTGTGTGGCGAAAAAAGTGGGACCGTGTGGTGGAGTGGGATTTTGAGAAACCTGAAGTGAAATGGTTTGCCGGAGCAAAACTTAACATCACAGAAAATTGTATCGACAGGCATTTGCCGCATCGAGTTAACCAAACGGCCATTATCTGGGAGCCAAACAATCCTGCCGATGAACCACATCACATCACTTACCAGCAACTGGCAGATCAGGTCAACCGTGTGGCCAACATGCTCAAGGCCCATGGCGTTGTAAAAGGAGATAGGGTCTG
>CAZCRJ010000681.1:0-1881 GCA_964501015.1 uncultured Roseivirgaceae bacterium
ACGTTGGGAATGGCTTATGATGTTCACATCCTGCTATTCCATCATACGCTCAGCATCGATTACGACAATACAAACATCGCTTTCCTCCAGTGAACGAAGCGACCGTAACACAGAATAAAACTCAATGTCATCACGTACCTTACTTTTTTTCCGGATACCGGCTGTATCAATCAGGATAAAATTGTTCCCATACATTTTATAATGGCTGTGTATGGAATCGCGTGTAGTGCCGGCTTCATCGGTTACAATACTCCGCTCCATTCCTAGCAAGGAATTTAGAAGGGATGATTTCCCAACGTTTGGTCTGCCGAGGATTGAAATTTTAGGGATTCCGGCATTCGGATCTTCCACACCTTCCGATGGAAATACCGCTACCAGGGCATCCAGTAGTTCTCCTGTTCCGCTTCCATTTTCGGCCGAAATCGGGTAAATATCGCCAAGCCCAAGCTCATAAAACTCAGCAGCATAAATAGATTTTTCGGGTGTGTCGGCCTTGTTGGCGGCTACAAATACCGGTTTTTTTGATGCTCGGACAACGTTTGCAAAATCTTTATCAAAACCGGTTATCCCATCGCGGCAATCCACTACAAAAATAACAGCACTGGCCTCTTCAACGGCTGTGGCAACTTGTTTACGAATCTCTGATTCAAATTTATCTTCCGATCCGGTAACGTACCCTCCTGTATCAATTACAGTAAAATATCTCCCTATCCATTCGGCATACCCATAGTGCCTGTCGCGGGTAACGCCCGAAACATCATCCATAATCGCCTGACGTTTTTCAACCAATCGGTTAAACAGGGTTGATTTTCCTACGTTGGGTCTGCCTACAATTGCTACAATATTTGCCATAAAATGTTGACGTGTAACGCTGACTCTTCTGAAGAATTAATTCAGGTAGCCAAATCGCTTTAATTTATCTTTTTCTTTTCTCCAGTTATCGGCCACTTTAACATGTGTTTCAATAAAGACTTTTTTATTGAAAAAGATTTCCATGTCTTTTCTGGCCTCCATTCCTAATTTCTTCAACATACTGCCACCCTTGCCAATGATGATGCCTTTTTGGGAATCCCGTTCAACATAGATCTCGGCCCTCATCCGAATAATATCATCAGTTTCTTTGAACTCCGTAATGGCAACTTCAGTGCTGTACGGTACTTCCTGCTCGAAGTACATAAAAATCTTTTCCCTGACGATTTCCCCGGCAAAAAAGCGCTCTGTTTTATCCGACAATTCATCCTGTGGAAAATACGCTGGATGTTCCGGAATTAACGCGATGATCGTGTCAAATAACAAGGCAATATTTTCTCCACGAGTAGCCGATACCGGAAGGATAGCTTGTAACCCAGGTAAATGTTCCTGCCAATGGCTGATTTTATCCTGCACCTGCGATCCCTTCGCAAGGTCAATTTTATTGATGACAAGCAGAATAGGTGCTTTGATGCGTTTAAATCGGTCAAACAAGAGTGGATCATACTTTTCGCCCAATTCTACTACCAGTAAAACCAAGTCTGCATCCTCCAGTGAAACCTTTACATAGTTCATCATGGCTTCGTGAAGGGCATATTTAGGCTCAAGAATGCCGGGTGTATCCGAATACACGATCTGGTAATGGTCACCATTAAGAATACCCATAATCCTGTGCCGTGTAGTTTGGGCCTTTGGTGTTGCTATGGACAACTGTTCCCCCACCAGCCGGTTCATGAGCGTTGATTTCCCAACATTGGGTTTCCCAACAATACTTACGAAGCCAGATTTGAATGGAGTGGATGACATGCCTTGCTGAAAATGAAAAAACCCCTGACCATTAGCCTGGGGTTTATTTAGTAGCGGGGGTAAGACTCGAACTTACGACCTTTGGGTTATGAGCCCAACGAGCTA
>CAZCRJ010000682.1:0-1880 GCA_964501015.1 uncultured Roseivirgaceae bacterium
AAAATGTAATCAGGAATATGAATGTGAAATGACATAGGCTCATGGTAAGAAGCCTTCAAAGGTAATAGAAAGACTGGGCTTAATTAGATTTAAAATTTCAACTTTCAATTCTTAACATCATTGTGTATCATCATTACCATGGCTTGCCGAAACAATATAATAAATTCACATAAAAACGATATTCAATATGTTCTATCGTGCTAATGAAAAAGCAAAC
Organism: uncultured Roseivirgaceae bacterium; assembly: GCA_964501015.1. Taxonomy (GTDB): domain Bacteria; phylum Bacteroidota; class Bacteroidia; order Cytophagales; family Cyclobacteriaceae; genus UBA2336. The sequence goes on from CAZCRJ010000682.1 coordinate 218, forward strand.
GGATCAGGTCTTGGTCTTTATATTGCAGAAATTAATGTTGCTTCCACTGTGGGTGAGTTTACACAGTTTAACGTGATATTACCTAACCTTCGCAGTTAGTATTTTAAGAATCCATGTAAAAGTTACGCGTTCTTTTCAATGTGTGAAGGATGTAAGTATTAACTAAGCGCTTACATGATGTCGAGCCTATCTTTGCTACTTACTTACTGATAGGAGGGGTTTCATCATGATACGGATATTACAAATTGGTATACAAGCGAGTTTATTTTTTGCATACGTTTTACTCACTTCATGTTCTTCTGATGATGACCCCAGAGCTGTTGTTGATGAAGGACTCTTCATCAATGAAGTATATGCTTCCGGTGAAGACTGGATTGAACTGTATAACGACTTAGAAACCTCGGTAGATGTAAGTGGCTATTTCATCTATGACAATAAAGAAAATAAATACGAGTTACCCACAGGTACTTCCATAGCCGCCAAAGGTTTTTTGGTGTTGCTATGTAATGATCTTGGCTCAGGACTGAATACTAATTTTAAGCTAACCTCATCAGGCGAAACCCTGTACCTTGAAAATAGTTCAGGTACACTTATTAACCGCGTAACTTTTCCATCGCTTAATGCAGGCCAATCGTATGGGCGATATCCGGATGGGTCATCAACACTTGTAGTCTCCGGTAACACAACTCAAGGTGCAAGTAATGGCGACAGCGGGGCACCTGCTATTGCAACTGTTTCTCGTCTTCCGTTAGTACCTATATTGAATCAGGCTGTAACAGTAACAACCAAACTCATCTCTACTACCGGAGTTGCTTCTGTAAAATTATTTCATCGCTTTAATGGTGGTGCATATTCAGCTCTTAGTATGGCGCTCTCCGGAGGTTCTTATAGTGCCACACTACCAGCTCAGTCTGGCACGGGCTTGATTGAATACTATGTGGAAGCGAAAGGTGAAAATGATAAGGTTACGTACAAACCTGCGAGTGCCCCCGCCAGTGTTTACCATTATTTACTGAACACCGATGCGTTGCCACAACTGGTAATTAATGAGTTCATGGCCTTTAATTCATCATGTTGTCCGGATGTTAATGGAGGAGTAAATGAGTATGACGACTGGATTGAAATCTATAACAAAGGAAACGTTGCCGTGAACATTGGTGATATGTACCTCTCTGATGATTTAACAAATCCTTTCAACTATAGAATTCCAAATGAAAGTCCATCGGCTACCACAATTCAGCCGGGTGGTTATTTATTATTGTGGGCCGATAATAGTCCGGGTCAGGGATCGCTGCATCTTGATTTCGCACTGAACACCACCGGTGAAGCCGTTGGGTTATATTATATCGATGGGCGCACTATAGACACATATACGTTTGGAGCGCAGAATGAAAATTTATCATGGGGCCGCGCCACCGATGGAGCCACTACATGGAAAGTATTTAATACACCTACACCCGGACGTTCAAACCAATAACCATTGAATACAAGTTCACATGTTTGAATTATTTCCAGATCAGCCCGTTTATGAATATCCGCAGTTAATTAACATCACGTATTCATTTCTGTGGGCCTTTCTGTTGGCGTCAATTATTGCCATCACACACAAACTAACATTCACTGGCGATTACTATCCAACGAATTTTTTTCAATCATTAGTTTT
>CAZCRJ010000683.1:0-520 GCA_964501015.1 uncultured Roseivirgaceae bacterium
CTTTGATACGTGTATTAAAGGCTATGATGCTCTGATTATTGGCTTCAATTTTTCTCGCGGTCTCTCTTCTGTAGGCATCCACATCTGTGAGATATTCGTTATTAGCATCCCTCAAATCTTCACGGGCATCTTTCAGATCGGATTTTGCTTCCGTTACATCTTCTCTGGCATTATCTACTTTGTTAGCAGGCGTAGTGCAACCTGTAAAAAGTAACGAAGCGCCTAATAAAGCCGGTATCGTTAGTATTAACATTGATTTTTTCATGATTCTTAAGTTTATTTATAAGTATGTATTAATTAATTATAGATCAGCAATAAGCTTCTCTACTTCTTCCCTTGATTTTCCAAGTTTAATTTGGAGCCTTCCCAGCATCTCGTCCTTCTTACCTTCTACCAGCAATAAGTCGTTGTCGGTGAGTGTCGCAAACTTTTGTTTTAATTTGCCTTTCATCTCATTCCAATTACCTTTTACTTCTTGATTCTTCATGTTGTTTTATTTTTAGTGATCTATACTTTTACT
>CAZCRJ010000683.1:542-1880 GCA_964501015.1 uncultured Roseivirgaceae bacterium
GGTTGCTTACATAATGCATTGTACAATTGGTAAAAGATATTGCAGGTATCACACATTGACGCTGGGTGATCAGGAAACAGTATATTATGTATTAGAAGAAATTTATTTTAATGATTACCGCTCTTATTATTTGATGATGCGAGTCATTACGTATAAACTGCCTGGATGTTGAGGAACGGTTCTTCCATGATTGTGATTCACCTTATTTTACTATCACCATCATTTAGTGATGAATATTTTGTGTGGTTGTCCCTGGTAGTTAAAACGAGTCGGCTTCACCAGTAGAATTCGGAATGGAATTTTGGAGGAGGGTTATAAACTAAACTATAACAAAGGGAGTAATTCTCTCACGAAAGTTAAAAATCCAGAACCCCTGCCTATACCCTGCAGTGGCAAACTATAGGCAGATCATCGCAAGTGTTGGAGATTACTTCAACATGCGATGAATTGGTTTTTGGATAGTAATTGGTTTACCCAATCATCAGGCTCGTCTGCCGCCCGAAATAACATTGAAGAGTACCGCAATAATGGCTATTACCAACAGAATATGAATAATGCCGCCAGCTTGAAAACCCAAAAAACCGATTAGCCAAAGTATGACTAAAATAACGGCTACTACATAAAGTAAATTTCCCATGATTGTTTTGTTTAATTATTTAGAGAACATATTAATGCAAAATGATACTACTATTCTGCGCAAAGAAAACCTCCAGAAATACGGATTTGTGTTTAACGTGTTGATTTACCGTAATCGTAAAGCGTTCAATAAGAATATAAAGGTGGTAACAAAGTGTACCGGAACTATTATATAACCTCACCTGAATATTGCATAAATCGTACATTGTACAATCTTCAGAAGGGCCTTTAGTACCACACATCCAGAAACTGAAGAGCACCAAACAGGAAGTAAGAAATGTACACGTTTCTTTTCTTGCACAAAATGAAGTGATTCTATCACAAATAAAATACTCACCGACAAGCGTAATTACAACCCCTATCCACCGATTATCAGTCCTAACAAAATTCTCCTATACCTTGAATGATTCTATGATTATAACAATCTTGCTCCTATGTTATACGCCCTACAGTTTATCGGTAGAATTGCTTCCCTCCTCGTGATGGTAACAATTCTGCTATCGTTTACAAATTGCTCCGATACGGAAGTAACACCCGCTCCCGAAACCGAAATCCTGGTAAAGGCAGTTTTAGTAGGCGCCTATAAGGCCAATACCTTGCAGACAATTATACCTGAAACGGGTATTGATATTAACCCTTCATTATTGAAGTTTGACGTTGACGTATACGTGGTCACCTACAAAACCACTTATAAAGGGGAAG
>CAZCRJ010000684.1:0-1268 GCA_964501015.1 uncultured Roseivirgaceae bacterium
TGATATTTATACGTTACTGACTGTGAGCAATCCAGAAGTGTCTCCAGAAGGAAACTGGATTGCTTATGTTTTGACGTCTACCGACTCAGCAAAGGACAGGCGGAACAGCGATATATGGATGGTTTCCTATGATGGAAAGGAATCCATTCAACTTACCAACAGTACGGATGGCGAATCATCTCCGCGCTGGAGCCCGGATAGCAAATACCTATCCTTTACCTCCAGCCGGAACGGACTTAAGAAAAGTCAGATTTGGGTAATGGACCGAAGAGGTGGGGAGGCTAAAAAACTGACTGATCTTAAAGGGGATATGAGCGACTATAAATGGTCACCCGATGGAAAGAAGATTGTCATTACCATGCAGGATCTGCCGGACACTTCTAAATCAAAGACACCGAAACCAATCGTAATTGACAAGTACAAGTTCAAACAAGATAGGCAGGGCTATATCCAGGAACGGTACACACACTTGTATCTCTTTGATGTAGAAACCAAAAAACTGGATACCCTAACCCATGGCACGTTTAACGAAACCCAACCTGAGTGGAGCCCAGATGGAAACCTGATTGTTTTTGTAAGCAACCGAACAGCAGAGCCCGACAGAAATAACAATACCGATTTGTGGATTATTGATGCCAAAAAAGGATCGACCCCCCGTCAACTTACCAAATGGACTGGTGGTGATACGAGCCCGCGCTGGAGCCCGGATGGAAAACATATCGCCTATTTACGTTCTAACTCAGCAACATACTCCATGTATGATCAGAACGTACTTGCCGTTATTTCACCGGAAGGTGGTGAACCAACTTTGCTGACATTAGCCCTCGACCGCCCGGTAAACAATCCGGTATGGTCAGCAGACAGCAAAGCCCTAAACATGCTGGTAGCGGACGATCGTCAACAGTACATTGGAATGATTGATGTGGCATCCGCTAAAATTTCCCGCACAGCAGATGGTCTTCGGGTATATTCCAGTCTGAGTATTACACCTAATGGAGAGTATGTGGCTCTGATGAGCGAACCCGCTTTGCCCGCAGAAGTAACACTTGTAGCGAATGGTAAACCCCGCAGGCTCACTACTCACAACGATGCATTTATTGCTTCCCGAAACCTGGCCGTAGTGGAAGGCTTTACGTCAAAAAGTAAAGATGGAACATCTGTTTCCAATATCTTATACCGGGCTGTAGGTGCTGACCCCAATCAAAAGCAACCAACAATATTTTTCATCCATGGAGGACCGGTATCACAGGATACATGGGGATTTTCGC
>CAZCRJ010000684.1:1278-1866 GCA_964501015.1 uncultured Roseivirgaceae bacterium
CACAACAAATGCTGGCTGCATCCGGATACAATGTAGTATCGGTTAACTACCGGGGCAGCAACGGACGTGGCCTTGCCTACAGTAAAACCATCAGTGGTGATTGGGGCAATAAAGAAGTGATCGATATCCATGGGGCTGTAGACTATACCATTTCCAAAGGGATTGCTGATCCATCTAACCTGGGTATTGGAGGATGGAGTTATGGCGGCATTTTAACCAATTATAGTATTGCCACCGATACCCGATTTAAGGCAGCAGTAAGCGGAGCAGGAATTGCCAACATTTTATCCGGGTATGGTCATGACCAGTATATTAACCAATATGAAAACGAAATTGGATTACCCTGGAAGAATACCGACAAGTATTTGAAGTTGTCCTATCCATTTTTGAAAGCTGATCGCATTAAAACACCTACACTTTTTGTTGTAGGTTAAAAGGATTTTAATGTACCTGCTATTGGCAGTGAACAAATGTATCAGGCCCTTAGAACCCAAAACGTACCAACCGGTTTAATTATTTATCCGGGTCAGTTTCATGGTATCACTACACCCAGCTATCAAAAAGACAGGTTTGAGCGTTATCTTGAAT
>CAZCRJ010000685.1:0-1864 GCA_964501015.1 uncultured Roseivirgaceae bacterium
CCTGTATTTACCACAGTAAAACCAGGGTTTAGAGAAGTAGCCGTATTGGATGCCGATAAGTGTACGAAGCGCGTTAAAACATTTATGAGCAGTAAGGATCCATTTCAGGTTGTTATTTATACTACTCCTTCGGGCTGTAATGATGACCAGGGTACCATAACCGTAGTGCCCTTGGGGGGGGTGGCACCATACAAATACCAGCTTGGTGAAAATAATGACAATTACCAGTCTGAGAATGTCTGGTCGAATTTACCAAGCGGGCAGCATAGCATTTGGGTAGAAGATGCCAACCGTTGCTTTTTCGGAATATATGCGACTATACCAAACGGAGTATCTTTTTCAAAGTCTATAGCGCCTATCATTCAAAGTTATTGCGCAACAGCCACATGTCATGGAGGCACACAAGAACCGGACTTCAGGACATTTGCCAACATTAAAACCAACGCGTCAAAAATCAGATCAATGGTGCTGGACAGAACGATGCCTCCGGAAGGAAATTTACCGGCTGATGCTATTAATCTGATTGTATGTTGGATTGATGACGGAGCCCTGAATAATTAAAAAGACATTACCTAATTCGGTTTGCAGAGCAGAACAAAACGATATCAAAATCCATTTCGAGCCACAGGTATAGTACTCGCGCTGCTCATGCTGATGCAGTTGACAGTTTATGCCCAGCATTCGGTAGCACGCAAGTGGAATGAAATTTTACTGCTTGCCATTCGGAATGATTTTGCGCGACCTCCTGTGCATGCCCGTAATTTATTTCATGTTTCCGTGGCCATGTACGATGCATGGGCTGCTTATGATCCAATAGCAACACCCTGGTTGCTGGGAAAGTGGAATGGAAATTTTTATTGTCCGTTTGATGGTGTATCGGAGCAATCAAATGTTTTTGAGGCGCGAAAAGAAGCCATCAGCTTTGCTGCGTATAGAATAATTATGGAACGGTTTAAAAACTCGCCAGGGAAGGCGGTTTCGCTTCAGGCTGCTGCCGACTTGATGGTTGAACTGGGATACAATGCAGATTTTACCGATAGCCAGTACGCCACCGGAAACCCGGCCAGTCTGGGGAATTATATAGCCGAAAAATTTTTGGAATTCGGACTTCAGGATGGAGCCAACGAAGGTGGTTTTTATCAAAACAAATATTACTCTCCGGTAAATCCACCGTTGATTATTCAGGATAAAGGCAATCCGTTTCTAATCAATCCAAACCGCTGGCAACCCTTGTTTTTGGAAACATTTATAGATCAATCGGGAAATGTTGTGCCGAGTGGTGCCGCTAATTTTCTTTCACCTGAATGGGGAAATGTTACTCCATTCGCGCTGAAATCTGCTGATCGCACAACGTATGAACGGGAAGGTGATACCTATTACGTTTATCACGATCCGGGCCCACCGCCTTTGTTGCAAAACGATGGGGGAGGTACATCAGATGATTATAAATGGGGGTTTTCACTGGTATCTAAATGGGGAGCTCACCTTGATCATACCGATGGAGTTACATGGGACATTTCACCAGGGGCGATTGGAAACATTACCGCGATTCCCGAATCTGCTGAAGCCATGAGATCATTTTATGACGATGGACAAAAGCACTACTTGGGTAGCGGTCACCCAATAAACCCCAAAACCAATGAGCCCTATTCACCGCAAATCGTGCCACGAGGTGACTATACCCGTGTGCTGGCAGAGTTTTGGGCTGACGGACCGGATTCTGAAACACCCCCCGGCCATTGGTTTACCATTTTAAATTACGTTCATGATCATCCCCTTTTCGTACGCAGATACAAGGGTGAAGGCGAAATACTGGATGATCTTGAATGGGATGTTAAAGCCTATTTAACCTTGGGGGGCGCCA
>CAZCRJ010000686.1:0-1861 GCA_964501015.1 uncultured Roseivirgaceae bacterium
CGATATGCATCGGGACAGGTGGATACTGGATACTGGATACTGGTTGCTGGTCTCTGGATACCATGCCTACACTTCGTTTCGGCAGGCAGGCTGGGGGCTCCCGATATGCATCGGGACAGGTGGATACTGGTCGCTAGTGGCTTGCAACAAGGTGACTTTTTTGTATGAAAAACAGTTTTTGAACTATTTCTCTTTAAAGAGCCTGATGCCTCGAATGTACTTAAAGTCTTTCTGATTGTGGGTATACAATGAAAGGTCTTCAATAATGGATGTCGCAGCGATTAACCCATCCGGTAAACTCAATCGATGACTCAATACATAGTCAACCATTAATTGCGAAAAGCAATTGCCTATCTCCGGTGTCAGCTGGATAATGTGTAAGTGCTCCAGATCACTTTTTATTCGGCTAAGTTCTTTTTTGTTCAGCGCTCCAAACAGAAGTTCACCAGCTGTGATAATGCTAATCGCTATATTCTGCTGACCAATTCGGTGCAGGTTTTTTAGTACGCGAGGGTTTTCTTTGTAGAACTCAATAATGATATTGGTATCACAAAGCACTAATGACTTCTTTTCCATGCCTGTTCCCGGAGTTGATTAGCCGTTATGTCTCTGTGTTTCCACAATCCAGCAGAAGCAAAAAAATCATAGTGGTCAGTCTTTTTCTCAGCCGTTTTCTGCACCTCAATAAAATCAAACTGCTTGAGTAACTCTAAAAAAAAGTTCTTCTTCCGTCCGTCTTTGATTGTAAGCGTAATCTTTTCCATAATTCTGCCTGTAAATCACAAAGATAAAAATTTAAAAGCTGTTAGCCCAATGGGTAGATTGGTTGAGGTTGAGGTTGAGGTTGTCGCCAGTATCCAGTACCCAGTAACCAGTATCCTTTTTCATAAGTTTGCCAGGGTTATGAAAAACAGCACAAAGGAAATGGACGATAGGATAAGCGACATGTTTTGTGTCAGATACGTGCGGGCCAACTTTTGCTTTAGGGAGGCAACAACAATAATATCGTTTTTTTGGAGGTAGAAATACGGAGAACTTACAAACGCTTCGTCCAGTAAATTCACGTACAACACATCCACCTCATCACCCCGCTGCCGATGATTTTGATGTTCTCCCGGTTGGCCAGTTCAGGTAGTCCACCTGCCTGGGCGATGGCTTCTACCAGGGAGATGCGTGGAAAGGGAGAAGTAATCTGGTTATTCATCTCTCCCACAAACGTAAACCGGAAATTCAATAACCGGATGCGTACAATGGGGTCACGGAGATAGGCAGCCAAAACTTCCTTCATTTTTTCTTCCGCTTCGAATACACTTAACCCGGTAAATTTAATTTTACCAATAACCGGAAACTGTACCATGCCATCGTTTTCCACCAGATAACCAAAAGCAGCCATCCCGCCCATGCGCATTGCACCACCTGCCCCGCATTGAACAGGGTTGAGTTCCTTAATAAAGTTGTATTCATCGGGGGTTAGGGTTTCAACATTTACCGAAAGCAGATCCTGCGGTTGGATTTTATAATCGGTAAGTTTTAGTTGATAGGAACGCAATACCGTGTCCAGGGGTAAGTCCTTCTTATTAACATCATTCTTCTGTAGCAGCACATATTTTCTGTTGGGCACACACGATGAAAACATGACCACTACCGCCACAAACCAGAGAAGAATACGTACCATCGAGTGTCTTGAGTATTTAGGGTGCTAATATAAGGAAAGAATGATTGTGGGAGGCGTATTGGATCGGCCTTTTCGGGCAAAACTGGATCCCATGCCTTCGCTAATGCTTCGGCAGGCAGGCTGGATGCTCCCGATATGCATCGGGACAGGTGGATACTGGATACTGGATACTGGTTGCTGGTCTCT
>CAZCRJ010000687.1:0-1858 GCA_964501015.1 uncultured Roseivirgaceae bacterium
GCAATTATTTAATGAGCTCCGCAGACAGAACAAGAAATATGGAATGGTAACGGCATGTGTTGGCGGAGGACAAGGTGTGGCGGGGATTTATGAATTGTTGAATTAGTTGTTCGTTGTTGGTTATTCGTTCATCGAATGGGAGAAATTATTTCATATAAGGACCTTGATGTTTGGCAGCAAACTCGACTGTTAATAAAGTCGGTTTATAAGTTAACAAGAAAATTTCCGAAGGATGAGCAATTTGGCCTTACGAATCAAGCGAGACGAGCAGCAGTTTCTGTTACTTCTAATATTGCGGAAGGATGTGGTCGAAATCACTTTAAAGATTCAACTCAATTCTTTTTTATAGCCCGTGCATCGCTATATGAACTTGAAACACAACTAATAGTGGCTGGTGATCTGGAGTACATCACTGAAAATGATGTCGAAGTGATTATTAGCCATGTGACTCGGTGTAAAAAATTACTGAATGGATTTATTAATTATTTTCAAAGACAATCGAATAACAATCAACCAACAACGATTAACGAAATACTAGAAGAATATGGAAGCAGCAGTAAAGACTAACAGCGCAATTAAAGGAGGCGAATTCCTGATTCGCGAAGCTCAGGCAAGTGAAATCTTCATTCCGGAAGAATTCAATGAAGAGCAGTTGATGATTAAACAGCAATGTGAAGATTTTCTGAAAAAGGAGATTTATCCACGCCTGGATGAAATTGATTCCATGAAGCATCCGGAGTTGATGCCATCGCTTTTAGACAAAGCGGGTGAATTAGGCTTGCTCGGAACATCTGTCCCGCACGAATATGGTGGCTTTGGTATGGATTTTAATACTGCCATGTTGGTGGCAGAGGCACTGGGCGCTGGCTATTCATTTGCTGTAGCAATTTCTGCACATACCGGAATTGGCACCTTACCCATTTTATATTATGGGAATGATGAGCAAAAGAAAAAATACATTCCTAAACTGGCCACCGGTGAATGGAAGGCTGCTTACTGTCTGACCGAACCAGATTCCGGTTCAGATGCCAATTCGGGCAAGACAAAGGCGACTCTCACGGCTGATGGAAAGCATTATGTTATCAATGGACAAAAGATGTGGATCACGAATGGTGGCTTTGCGGATGTGTATACGGTGTTTGCAAAAATAGATAACGATAAAAACCTCAGCGCGTTTATTATAGAGAAATCATTTGGTGGTATTACGATGAATGAAGAAGAGAAGAAGATGGGTATAAAGGGATCGTCTACCCGCCAGATATTCTTCAATGATTGTAAAGTACCAGTGGAGAATTTATTGAGTGAGCGCGAAAACGGTTTTAAGATAGCCGTGAATATTCTGAACATTGGCAGGATTAAGCTAGGCGTTGCAGCTGTTGGAGGAAGTAAAATGTGCATCTCTACTGCAGTTAATTACGCGAAGGAGCGCAAGCAGTTCGGAACCTCAATCGCCAACTTCGGTGCAATCAAGTATAAACTTGCTGAGATGTGTACAAAGGCATTCGCTTCTGAATCCGCTCATTACCGGGCCAGTCAGAATATTGACGATGCCTACAATGCATTTGTTGCTGGGGGAATGGATGCTGGTAAAGCACGCTTAAAAGCACTGGAAGAATTTGCGATTGAATGCGCCATCTTGAAAGTACATGGATCGGAAGTACTTGACTATACAGTTGACGAAGGTGTTCAAATCTACGGAGGCATGGGTTTCTCAGCAGAGAGTCCGATGGACCGTGCCTATCGGGATGCGCGGATAAACAGAATTTTTGAAGGCACCAACGAAATCAACCGACTACTCACTGTCGATATGCTATTGAAGCGCGCCATGAAAGGAACGCTGGACCTGATGGCCCCAACC
>CAZCRJ010000688.1:0-745 GCA_964501015.1 uncultured Roseivirgaceae bacterium
CAACAATTACCGCAAACGCGTCAAAGCGAATACCATTTTTGATTCGACCGACAATAATTACTATATTAACTCAGGTTCGGTAACGATCAAAAACGATTCTGATTCGCAAATAATGATGAAAGAGCTGTGGCGGATGATTGATGAACTCGACGAATCAATCCGCGTGCCATTCGTAATGCACTACGAAGGATTCAAGTATCAGGAAATTGCAGACCATCTGGACTTACCATTGGGTACGGTAAAAAGTCGCATCTTTTTTGCGAGAAGAGCACTAAAAGAAAAAATACACTTTAGGTACGCGGATTCTTTGGCTATTGGATAAACTCAATTGATGTATATAATCGCCTATGGCGATAAGTGAAGTTTAACACCCTTACTTTTATACCATCAGTCGATCTGAACTTAATACAGCCTTTTCACCTGCAACGTGTTAGGAAGGAACAGATCAGTTGTTTTATTTAAAGCCTCGTTTAGAACCCATTAATCCAATTTACAACAACGTTTAAGAGGGCCACATTTGGCCCTCTTCTATTTGGGGTACATTTATTTACATTTGGGTAATGAAGGCTCAGCAACTGCTTTCACCAGATACATGCGCATAGACTTTACCGAACAATTATTACACTGGCAGGAGAATAACCCCAGACCCATGCCCTGGAAAGGGGAAAAGGATCCCTATATCGTGTGGGTATCTGAAATTTTACTCCAACAGACCCGGGTCAAACAGGGTCAGCCGTATTTTGAT
>CAZCRJ010000688.1:755-1482 GCA_964501015.1 uncultured Roseivirgaceae bacterium
GTGAAATATCCCAATCTCAAGTCACTGGCCAATACCACGGAGGACGAATTGATGGCCCTTTGGAAGGGACTGGGGTATTACTCACGTGCAAGGAATATGCTGAAGACCGCCCGCCTATTGATGCGCGATCACGGTGGTGTGTTTCCAGCGGACTACGATGCATTGCTCAAACTTCCCGGTATCGGACCATATACCGCTGCAGCTATAGCTTCCTTTGCTTTTGACTTACCCAGGGCGGTTGTGGATGGCAATGTCGAGCGCGTGCTGGCTCGCTTTCATGGAATCGAGGAGCCTGTATATACCACGAAGACCAAAAAACGAATCCAGCAAATAGCCGATACACATATTCCGGTCTCCAACCCCGGTAGGTACAATCAGGCAATCATGAATTTTGGAGCTATGCAATGCATTCCGGGTATTCCTTTTTGTGAAAAATGCCCAGTCCATCCAGGCTGCGTCGCCTATCAAAAGAACATGGTCTATCAACTACCTGTGAAAAAACCAGCTAGTAAAAAAACGAAAAGGCATTTTCATTACTTCCTGGTGACCATAGATGAAACAATGGTATTGTCAAAGCGCATGAAAAACGATATTTGGAAAAGCCTATATGAGCCACTACTCATCGAAAAGGACGTGAAGGGTTCGTATTTAAATAAAGGTGACCAGAAAAAGGCACTCGAGGCCTGGTTAAAATTTGATACCCCACCGGAATGGGGACAAACAGCGC
>CAZCRJ010000688.1:1492-1858 GCA_964501015.1 uncultured Roseivirgaceae bacterium
CTATTGACCCATCAAGAAATACATGCGCATTTTTATCATGTGAGATTTAGGGAACAAGAAGTTTCGCTAAATGTCCCAGCTATATTGGTTAAACCGGAAAACTTACTCAATTTTGCCCTTCCACGTGTTGTGGATTGGTTTTTAACAGAGATTTCGATAACTTTAGAGAACTGAAAACGCTTTTAAGCCTAAGAGAAATACGAAATGATTAACAAAGTAATACTGATTGGGAACCTTGGGAAAGACCCGGAGGTTAAGTACACGGTTGGCGGTGTAGCAATTGCCAATTTCTCGATTGCCACGTCTGAAACTTGGAAGGACAAGCAGACGGGCGAAAAGCAGGAACGGACGGAATGGCATAACTGC
>CAZCRJ010000689.1:0-1854 GCA_964501015.1 uncultured Roseivirgaceae bacterium
AGCGTCTTCTTTTTTCAGGCGTTTAGCATCTTCAGTTGCTCCGATTCCAGGCGTTAACGGATCGCCTGGGTAAACCGGCATATCCATTACGGAACCACGTTGCACACCAAACTTATTTTTGAAAGCACCGGTAGGATATACATCACCTTGAAAGTATCCATCTTCCATTGGGTCGGAATAGATGATGCACCCTACAGCGCCATGTTCCTGAGCAACTTTTGGTTTTATACCGCGCCATGATCCACCATATTTTGCGATCACGATCTTTCCTTTTACATCAATGCCCATCCGCGCTAATTCTTCATAATCATCCGGCACACCGTAATTTACAAATACGAGTTGCCCGCTAACATCACCGTCAGCCGACCAGGCATGATACGTAGGCAGTTGTTCTGATTTTTGATTGGAGGTTGCGTCTTCTTTCAATGCGGGCTCCTCCAGCCTTGCTTTGTAGCGCACATCACCACTCATTTCCAGCAACCGGGATTTAGGTGTTGGAAACAATACTTTGTAAACAACTAATTCTGCATCATATCCCCAGCGTTTAAACTGGTCGCGCATGAATTCTGCATTTTGCTTTCCATACGCTGACCCGAGGTGGTGCGGACGCGCGGCAAGTCGTTTCATCCATTGATCAAGATTCGATGCTTGCAAGTAGGAGTCGAATGTTTGTTCTGCTTTTAGTTGTGCTTCACCTGATTCGCGGGCAAATCCTTTAATGGTTTTGGTTTGCGACCAGGATGTGATGAATAGGGCTGTCAATAGCAATACAATTACGGAGCGCATAGGTTGGATAGTTAATCAAGGGAAAGATATTGATTCAAAAAGATTGCCTTCATGAATTTATGTAAGTGGCCAGAAACATTAATCCGGGTACACGGTAATACAACCTTCCAACCGAGTAGTAGACGCGGAGTTTACTTTCTTGCAATCACTTTCTCCACAGCCGAAACAATGTTTTCCGGTGCAAGTCCGTATTTTTTTAATAGTTGTGCCGGTGTTCCACTTTCGCCAAACGAATCATTAACGGCAACCATTTCCATTGGTGAAGGATAGTGACGGCTGAGCACCTGCGCGATACTGTCGCCTAATCCCCCATTAATCTGGTGCTCTTCACAGGTCACCACACATTTCGTTTTCTGAACAGACTCCAGTATTGCTTCCACATCCAGCGGTTTGATGGTGTGGATATTGATTACTTCGGCACTAATCCCTTTTTCGGCCAGGGCTGCCTCTGCTTCTATGGCCTGCCAAACCATGTGACCACAGGCAAAAATGGAAACATCGTTGCCTTCAATCATTTTGTCTGCCTTTCCGATGGTAAACGGTCGGCCGGTGGTAAAGATGGGCCATGATGGTCGACCAAATCTCAAATAAGCGGGACCATGATGATCAGCAAGGGCAATTGTTGCTTCCATTGTCTGGCTGTAATCGCATGGAACAAGTACAGTCATACCCGGCAACATTTTCATCATGCCGATATCCTCCAGTATCTGGTGCGTTGCGCCATCTTCACCCAGTGTTACACCAGCGTGCGATGCGCAGATTTTAACGTTTTTGTGTGAATAGGCAATTGACTGACGAATCTGATCGTACACTCTTCCGGTAGAAAAATTTGCAAACGTACCGGTAAATGGAATTTTCCCACCAATGGTCATCCCTGCCGCCAACCCCATCATGTTCGCTTCTGCAATCCCAACCTGGAAGAACCTGTCGGGGAATTCCTTTTTGAAGGCGTCCATTTTCAAGGAGCCTGTCAGATCGGCACAGAGCGCCACAACATTTGCATTTTTGCGACCTATTTCAAGTAAGCCGGCACCAAATCCGGAACGGGTATCTTTTTTTTCTGTGAAG
>CAZCRJ010000690.1:0-990 GCA_964501015.1 uncultured Roseivirgaceae bacterium
CAACGCTTGATCCAAAACCGACTATCCCACCCGCGCCTCCAGAGGTTTGAATATAAATTTGGTGTAATTTAGCACGTGATTTTATGTGATTTAACATAGACTTAGTGCCTACTTTAAACAAGATATGTAGATTGCTTTCTAATCCACTAACTTCTGTGAATTCATCATTAAAATCATATTGATCGAGCATGGCTTGGATAGATTCATTTTGTTTTTTGGATTCGTGTGATAATTTCTTTAGGTGTTTTCTATAATGACCTTCCTTCATGAATAAAGCAAGGGTTAGTTGGTCGATTTTTGATACAGTTTGGGCGAGTTTTGGCTGCGCTTGATAGTCTTTCATTAAAGGGATGGGTAAAACCATGTAGCTCACTCTAAAACTGATTAATAAGTTTCTTGAAAAAGAACCAATGTAAATGACATGATTCCCTTTAGCAAGCCCTTGTATCGAAGGGATTAATGCCGCATTATATCTGAAGATATGATTGTAATCGTCTTCGATGATATAAGCATCGTGATTTTTAGCATAACGAATGAGTTTTAAGCGTTCGTTAATAGGGAGTACATTGCCACTTGGATACAAGTTTGATGGGGATATATAAATAAAATCGGGTGTGTTGGCAATCATTTCATCAATCGTTTGACAGGCAATCAATTCAAAGTGAAGTAAATCAAAAATCAACTTTGCACGATTAAACAACGGCATTAAATAGGCGACTCTTTTCTTTGAGGTGATGCTTGCGACTGTGGTTAATTGGTTTTGAATGCCTGAGGCAATCAGGAGCTGATTGGCCTCACAAACAACGCCACGTTCAGCGTTGAGATGCTTTCTTATTTCATGTCTTAAGAGGGTTTCTCCTTGGGGATTTAATGGCGTGTAAAGTAAATCACTCTCCATATAGAGGACATCTTGCATACATTTTTTAAATTGTTTTAGATCAAAGGTTTGTGAATCTTGATTGAGATTCATATAAGTTATAGTAGACTCTT
>CAZCRJ010000690.1:1000-1365 GCA_964501015.1 uncultured Roseivirgaceae bacterium
AGGCGCTGATTTTTTAATGTCCTTAATAACAGGATCAATTTTCGCTACATAATAACCACTTTTTGGGTAACTATCAATATAACCTTCTATAATGAGTTGGTTATAAGCTTTTTCTACCGTTGTTTTACTTAGATTATGTTGTTTGGCTAGCTGTCTAATTGAAGGCAGTTTTTCTGAATAGGGTAGTGACTTATCTAAAATAGATTGTTTATAGTAGGTATATATTTGTACATATAACGGTGTAGTTAACGTTTTATCGATAATCATCTGACCACCTCAATTTTGGTTAAAACTGTCACTTTAAAACATGTCACATTATTATTATAATAAATATGACTTAAAAAGGAAAGGTGTTTTACAATGAC
>CAZCRJ010000690.1:1375-1854 GCA_964501015.1 uncultured Roseivirgaceae bacterium
GCTTTTTATTGCGCTTGTGTTTGTTGCAACCAATATTCGTATCCATATTCCTATTTTTATGGCTCAAGGTGGGCTTGTTCATCTTGGGACGCTCATGATGTTTGTGATTGCGATTAAATACGGTAAACGTTATGGGGCGTTATCTGGCGGAATTGGAATGACTTTATTTGATCTATTAAGTGAATGGGCATACTGGGCACCTGGGACATTTGTTGCGCGTATTATTGCTGGGTATGTGTTTGGATTAGTAGCGGAATCTAAAGAAGGTCAAGGCATGAGTATGAAAAAAAATGTCATGGCTTTATTTGCAGGAGGCGCAGTGATTGTATTCGTATACTTCTTATTTGAAGCGTTCTATTTAGGTTATGGGACTGCAGCAGCTGCATTAAGTATTCCTGGAAACTTACTACAATTACTTATTGCTTCATTTGGGTTATTCATTTTAAAGAGTATGCCAGACTTTGAAGAAACTGAAAAAT
>CAZCRJ010000691.1:0-1852 GCA_964501015.1 uncultured Roseivirgaceae bacterium
GTCTACCTTAACCACAATCTCCACCGGGTCAGACTTTTGTGCACAGTTGTGTTTGGTGACTTCCACAAAAAAATTACCTGCATCATTAACGGTTACACCCGGTTGAGATCCGATCGGTCGTGGATTACTGTCATCACGATACCACACAAAACTCACCTGATTAAACATAGACCTATCGGCAACTTCCAGCATAACGGGTGTAGAATAACATACCTCCCCAGACGATGAAATGATATCAGGCTTTGGCAACACATCAACAACAACGATAACCTCCTCCTGATAGGCGCAACCAGTAGGTGTGACTACCGAGTAAACAGCAGCATAGTTTCCATTTTCAAGAAAGGCAGGATCAAAAAGCCCGGAGCCTGAAATATAACTCCCACCCGACCAGATACCCTCCGAAGGTGTTGCCTGGAGCGTTATACTTTCCGGTGAACAGAGTACAGGAACAGGTTCAATAATTATTTCAGGAGGAAGTTCATTCATGACTTGAAAGGTTGTCTCCCATGCCGGACAAGATGCATACGCTATCTCAGCACGGTAGTATCCGGGATTAGTTGCCACGAAGTGATTGACGTATTGTCCCAGTAGCGTAAAGTTTCCCGATTCCGATTCGGAATAATACCAACTGTACTGAAGCGGATCAGCCGTGGTTATCCAGTGCAGGTCTGCTGCATCTGTGGGACATTTTATCAGTTCGTTTTCCGATTGTTGCAAAGTCTCTATACGGTTGTCAACTACTTCAATAAAACCACTAGCCAAACAACCCTCATAAAAATAGGATACTTCATAGGCGCCATCATCAAGGCCGGAAGGATCAAAAAGAGCTGAGGAAGGAACAACACCCAACCCACTCCAACTTCCGCCTGCAGGACTGGCGACTAAATGCACCTGACCGCCCTGTGAACAAACAGGCGAAGTAAGCTCTAATTCGGGTTGTAGCGTAAAAACCTGGACACTGCCGGTTTGAAAACCGACTTCTGTATCATCTAATGGAATGCCCACATAAATTTTTCTGTCTACCACTTCAACGGCCACCCCAAAACCATCATTCCATTCGGGCCCGGTGCTTATCAATTGGTCGTCTTCCTGCGAAGTACTCACCCACTGCTCACCATTTTTTATAAAGCGGTAAACCTTTCCATGGTCCGACTTATTATCAGCATTATTTAAAAAATTAGTCACGTTGTACACGAGATAGGAATTCGGGGCGCCCACAAAAATTTCCGTTTCTGTAACGACCACGCTATACCCAAATGCTCCGTGCCTCACCGGATCGCTGGGAAGCAACTGGGCTGTTTCATTAAGGGTTCCAGACCACCCTCCCGGTGGCCGTTCAAATACATACGCAGCACCCTTCATATAATCGGGTGAATTGAAATTGGGGGTCGGATATATGGGTGCCCCTGCTACAATGGTATTCCCATGCAAGGCCACGCTAAATCCAAACAAATCATTCCTTGTTTTTGTGGTGGGTATTAGTCGTGCATCTTCCACAGCATCCTTCCACTCACCTTTTTTGCGGTATACAAACACTTTCATGTTAAAGCGGATATCGAATTCCCCATTTCCGGTACCAATTACTATAAGGGAATCATTCATGGCTATAGATCGCCCAAAGAAATCCCCGCGGATGTCCTCTTCAGGCCGGAGTGTGGCAATGGGTATCCATTGATGCGCAGCGTTCTCTTTATATATGTGTACCCGCCCATCGCTTTCCGAGGTGCCTTCATAATACTCTGAAATAGCCACATACCCGTTTGCGTAGGCAATATGCTGCCCGAAATAGCCGTTGCCCTTTACAACAGGCGCCAGAATTTGAGTCGAGTATGTCCACCCGTATTCAGTTAAC
>CAZCRJ010000692.1:0-1845 GCA_964501015.1 uncultured Roseivirgaceae bacterium
ATTGGAGGTAAAGTACCCCAATGCAGTAATGGCAACCAGGATCACCAATAGCCCTAATCCCGGGTACGGCAAGCTTATCAGATTATCCAGCCAGGAGAAAATAAAATAAATAACATAAATCGTTACCGCCAACGGAACAGTTAACACGATGCCACTTAAAAAGTAGCGGAGAATTTTTCGCAAGGTGGTTTCCATAAGCATTTAATGTAAAAAGGCTTCCATCCTATTCGGAGCGGAAGCCTTCAAAATGATGTTGATAATTATTACAGCGAGAAGCCCATGAAACTCAAAAAGCCAAGGGACATCAAGCCCACTAAAATGAACGTAATCCCTAATCCGCGTAGCGGTCCGGGTACGTTCGAATATTTCATCTTTTCACGGATACCCGCCAAGGCTACGATAGCAAGCAACCATCCAATACCAGAACCCAAACCAAATACCGTTGCTTCAGGCAAAGTATAGGACCGTCCTACCATGAAGAGGGCACCACCCAGGATAGCGCAGTTAACTGCAATTAGCGGGAGAAAGATACCCAGTGATCCGTATAGAGCAGGAGAAAATTTTTCGATGGCCATTTCCGTTAATTGTACCATTGAAGCGATTACCGCAATAAACACAATAAACTGAAGGAAGGTAAGGTCAACGGTAGCAAATTCGGGGCTTATCCATGCAAGCGAACCCTGTGTTAAAATATGATTCTGAATTAACCAGTTAATGGGAATGGTGAAACCCAAAACAAAGATTACGGCAACGCCCAATCCAAATGCGGTATTTACTTTTTTCGAAACAGCGAGGTATGAACACATGCCTAAAAAGTAGGCAAAGATCATGTTGTCAATAAAGATGGAACGAACTCCTATGCTGATTAAATTTTCCATAATGTTTTTAATTAACCTTCACGATAACCATTCCAAGAGCGTTGGATCCAGATCACAACGCCAACCACTATACATGCTCCGGCAGGAAGTAACATCAACCCATTTCCGGGATAATGAAACCCGATTGACTCGAAAACCTTAATTCCAAAAACCGCACCTGATCCTAGGAATTCTCTGAAAAAGGCTACGATCATTAGAATTATTCCATAGCCTAAACCATTACCCAAGCCGTCCATAAAAGAAGGCCAAGGTTTATTGCCCATAGAAAATGCTTCCAATCTTCCCATCACAATACAATTGGTGATAATCAATCCCACAAATACTGAAAGTTGCTTGGAGATTTCATAAACATAGGCCTTCAGCACCTGATCGACCAAAATTACGAAGGTGGCGATAACAGCAAGTTGAACCACGATCCGTATCCGCGAAGGAATAGTGTTTCGAAGTACAGAAATCACAAGACTGGAACTTATAATTACAACCATTAAACTAACCGCCATAGTAAAGGCTGGCTTCATTTGTGTTGTAACCGCTAGTGCCGAACATATCCCCAGTACCTGAACCGTAATCGGGTTGTCGATATCGAGGGGATTCGAAACGAGTTTCCGGTTTTTCTTTGAAAAAAGAGGCTCGCTCTTTTTCTCTTTCACTACTTCAGCTACTTCTGCGCTCATAATTCTATAGCGTTAGTTGATTTAATCTGCTTTAAATAGTTTTCGTAAAGTGCCAGGTAATTAGAAATCATATTATTGATGCCTTTGGCTGTAAGTGTTGCACCTGACATACCGTCAACTTTGTGAGGTTCATCAGTGTAATCAACACCTTCTCCTTTCATCATCGATACCGAAACCAGCGTAGATCCATCATAGATTGATTTACCCTTGTAGCGATCCTGAATATCCTTTGAGTCGATTCGGGCTCCTAATCCGGGAGTCTCCCCCTTGTGTTGAAAACTTACGCCCTGTAT
>CAZCRJ010000693.1:0-1845 GCA_964501015.1 uncultured Roseivirgaceae bacterium
ATCCCTCAACCGATCAATGCCGTCATCAGGCATCATCTTCCCTGTTTTCTTGTAAAGCTCGCAGGAATAATCAAAATGATTATAACTCAAGTTAAATCCAAATTGAGCACTTAGTGCGTTTTATGAAAAATTGATCTTTTCAGAATCTGATGAATTCGTGAGGATCGGAACCATTCATTCTTTTTATACTAATGAGTTCAATGTAGATACTTCTTATAAATACCGGCATGGCCAGGACATTGGTAGGGATATTGAGTTTGTAACGGATGAAGAGTTGACAAAGGAGATACGTGACCGAGTACTTTTAGAAAAGATTAAAAAGGAAAGGATTCAAATCGTTCAGGATCCATTGAAAGATTTTTCACGACCTAGTCAATGTGAACCTGCTGTTAAGACACGTACAGATTTTCACATAGTATCAAATGGAGATGAAATGTCGTTCCATTGCCAGATGTTATCCGCTGGACGATTTCCAATAAACTATACAAAGACATATGTCCTTAAGGATCAGTTCATCAAGGATAGATGTACACCCCAAATTAATGAGTAAAGTTGGGTGTTAAATGGAGTTTCATTGGTATGGCATTATAAGTTTTATCAAGTCCAATTTCGTCACACATAGTTAAGCCGCGCCTCTCTCCCACTATGTTAACCCATTAAATGATTCAAGCTGCCTGAGTGGGAAGGTTGGGTGGTGCAAAGGTGGGGTGACTCGATTGGGCTGCTTAACATAACCTGCTTTTGACGGTAAGTGAAATAACCTTGTAAAACTCTGGTTTAATAAGTTGTTGTTTAGTAGACACTTTAAGTGAAGCGGCAAACGCCAGTATTGGGATCACTTTACTTTTTCAATCTGTTGACTGCCAGGTAATTTCGAAACAGCACTGTTAAAACGTATAGCGTGCGCTAACTAAAACAATCTGTGTTTTACGCTTAGCGTATAAGCTATTCCGGATGCTTATCGCACTTCTATCCTATCCTTCGTAATGCTTTCAAAGAAATGGTGGATGTCAAATAGTTGCTGTGCTCCTAATTTCTGACCGGTTTGACCAAAGAGATACAATAGAAAGGCCGCCAAACCCAACCCAGGGATGGCCCATAGAATAGAAGTGTCTCCTCCAATTATCCAAACGCTTAGGCCCCACATGCCGAGGAAAAGAGACAAGATGCCAATGATCATATATCCGAAAAAAAACAACGCCCAAAGTGTAGGGTTGGGGCCGTATAACCCCCGCACGATCACGATTTCACCTTCCTGCTCAAAGGAAAGATCCAACTGCGGAGACCACACGTGTCGTTCGCTGGGATTGATCTTAATGCAGATATGATCCGGTATGTGATAGTGAGAAAATTGTTTTTCCTGTGCCAGTGCCGTACTGATCGTACGCTCCAGTTCCTCCTTGTCTGCGGTGATGAAATGCTTAAACCGTGGTCTGATTCTGAAACTCGACATACAGCAACCTACAAGGCAGGAATTACATCACAAATGACTTTTGTCAGTTGTTAAACACAACTTCGCTGTGATTACGAAACGTAAGTCTGACTTTCAGCTCACGCACGTTATTTACCTTACTACTTACCGGATAAGGTGAACCGCACCCTTACGTTCTACAATTCGCGAATCGCAGGCTTTGTACCGGAGAAAGTAATAGTATATTCCCGAGGGAAATCCGGCACCATCCCATTTAAAGAAAGGGTCTTGTGTAACATAAATGGTGTTTCCATACCGGTTGAAAACAGACATGATGAAATCATTTACTCCCTGTGAACGAATTTCAAAATGAGGATTGAACCTATCGCCATCGGGGGTACTTACATTGGGAACGAATAACGTGTCTACCTTAA
>CAZCRJ010000694.1:0-1836 GCA_964501015.1 uncultured Roseivirgaceae bacterium
GGTGCCATTACCTCGGTTGGGTATAAGGAATTCCAGGATATGCCCCTGCGTAACATTGACCAGGCGCTTCAGGGAAGATCAGCCGGTGTTAACATTGTGCAGAGCTCTGGAACTCCCGGATCTGGTATCTCGGTAAACATCCGCGGTACAGGTTCTCTGGGTTCATCGTCACAGCCGTTATTTGTTATTGATGGGGTGCCAATTAATACTGGGTCCTATACCGCTATTGGTACTGGCGGACAGTTGACCAACGCATTATCCGATTTAAACCCGAATGATATTGAGTCATTCGAAATCCTTAAAGATGCTGCTGCTTCTGCCATTTATGGTTCACGTGCAGCAAACGGTGTTGTAATTATTACCACCAAGCAGGGAAGAGCAGGAAGAACTAAAGTGGAATTCAACTACTATACAGGTATCGAACAACGCCAGAATGATCCTGTTAAAAAAATAAATGGACAACAGGCATCTGAGTTGATGCTTGAAATGGTACGGAACCGCTATCCGCTTACTCAATTTCTCCCCGCAGGTTCTCAATGGGCTGATTATGCAGAATTAACAACCTGGCTTTTTGATGGTGCTGCCGGAGCAACTCCCACCCCTGATGGATTTAGGGCTGTAACGAATAACGATGGTGTTCGCGAAGCATCAATCTACAGAGATCCTTCAACTGCTCCTAGTACAGACTGGCTGGATGAAATTTTCAGAACCGGTAAAATCTCACAATATGATCTGGCCTTTTCTGGAGGAACTGAAAAATCAACATTCCGGTTTTCCAGTACCTATTTCAATCAGCAAGGTATCATGATCGGCTCAGGATTTGAGCGTTTTTCCGCTCGTGTTAATCTTGCCAACCAGGTAACTGATCACTTCCGTTTTGGTACAAATGTAGCCGTTTCCAGATCGGTGGCTTTAAGACCACAAAACGATAACAACATCAACGGTGTTCTTTCTACCGGTGTACTTTCTTCTTCCGATATTCCCATTTTCAGGGCCAATGGTACGTATTACAAAGATCCGGGATCGTCTACTGAAAACCCGATTGCTGCTGGTCTTGAGCCCTTTTTCGAATCAGTATCTTCTCGCGTAATTGGCAGTACATATGGTGAGGTGGATATTGTAAAAGGCCTAAAGTTCAGAACCGAATTAGGTCTTGACTTCTTATTATTTAAAGATGACCGTTTCCAACCTACCACCACTAACACCGGTGCCGGTTCAAACGGTTTAGGGCAGTCCTCATCCCGTACCGACCTGAACTGGGTATGGAAGAACAACTTTACCTATAATAAGGATATTGGAAGCGATCATAGAATAAGTGCGCTTGTTGGTTTTGAATACCAGCAATCAACCTTTGAGAGCCTTTTTGCCCAAGCTTCGGTTTTCCCGGGCAATACCATCCGCAGATTATCTGCTGGTGCGGTTAAAGCAGATGCCTCTTCAGGTGGTTCTATATGGGGTCTTGAATCCTATTTGGGTAGAGTGAACTATACCTTTAAGGGAAAGTACCTCCTTTCCGGATCAGTTCGTGTTGACGGTTCCTCACGTTTCGGAGAAGACAACCGCTACGGTGTATTCCCAGCCGGTTCCATCGGATGGAGATTATCGGATGAAGGATTTATGTCAGGTGTTAACTTCCTTAGCGATCTGAAGTTACGCGCCAGTTATGGTATCACCGGTAATCAGGAAATCGGAAACTTTGCCTCCTTACCATTGTTTAACTCTGGTGCCAACTACATTGGTTTGGGAGGTCTTGCTCCAGGCCAGTTGGGTAATCCTGCTTTAACATGGGAAGAAGCTACCATCTTAAATTTTGGTGCTGACATTGGATTTTTGAAA
>CAZCRJ010000695.1:0-1830 GCA_964501015.1 uncultured Roseivirgaceae bacterium
TATTCAATGACTTGTTCAGGACCACCAAAAGGCTCCTTGGCGTACACCACCCAGTTTTGTTTATAGAGTTCTTTTTGCAAGGAGGCGTATTGATCGGGAAAATGCTTTTTGAGTTCATAACAAAACTTGCCTCTAAATACATTACTGAGCGCTCTGACCGGAAAAAGAATCTTACTGTTAGGTTTTAACTTTTTAAGGTTACCGTTTCCCGGAACAATACAATGCAGATGCGGATGCAGACTCAGGTTTTGTCCCCAGGTATGAAGCACACCAATCATTCCCATTTGTCCTTGAACCCATTTGGGATCTTTTGAAAAATCAGCAAGCGTTTGCCATGCGCATTTGAACAAGAGATCGTAAACGGCTTTGGGTACTTGAATGGCGATCCGGTTAATGGAGTCGGGAAGCGTGAAAACCACATGAAAGTATTTTACGGGAAGTAGTTCTTCGGATCGCTTTGAAATCCATTCCTCCCGTTTTTCTCCCTGACATTTTGGACAATGACGATTCCGGCAACTGTTGTAACTGATCTGTAAATGACCACAACTGCTGCAACCATCAATGTGTCCACCCAAAGCCGATGTACGACAATCACGGATAGCCCGTAAGGCGCGAAGCTGCCAGGTGTTTACCTTAACTTCTCCACTTTCAAGCTTATCCCAAACTGATTCAATTACACTGGCCAGTTCTGTGCTGGCTCTCAAGGTTTAATCCTTATAGAGGTTATCTAAAGGACTAAAGGGCTTGACGCGTCCGCTTTGAGCAACATGCAGATAAACCAAGGTTGTTTCAATACGAGAGTGTCCAAGCAAGTCTTTGATCGTCATGATGTCCAGTCCGTCTTCAAGCAGATGAGTAGCGTATGAATGCCGAAAAGTATGCGTGGTAATGTCCTTTTGCATCCGCGCTTTCTTTCGGGTGGAATAAACCACAAACTGAACGCCTCGGGTTGAGTATGGCTTTGGTAAATCCAGTTGATCTGTTTTAGCCGGATTAAACAACCATCGAACAGATGGCTCAACAGACAGGAAGGTTTGAAGTCCTCGCACCAAATGCTCACTCAAAGGAACATAACGATCTTTTCTTCCTTTTCCCTGACGGATGTGCACCATCTTGCGATTAAAATCAACATCACGCAGCTCGAGATCGCACAGTTCAGAACAACGAAGACCACAACCGTAGAGCATCCCTAGAATCAGTCGATGTTTAAGTAAGTTGGGAGTTTTAAGCATTGTCTTTACTTCCTCACGGCTCATCACAACGGGTAGTTTTTTCTCCTCTGCAATACTTGGAAGACTGATGTGCATATCTTTCATACCTAATACCTTGTACATATAGCGAAGCCCATAAACGGTGTGCTTAAATGTACTTTCTGAAGGTGTAAGTTTAGATTTTTTTAGATGGTGCAGGTATTCTTCAATCTGTTCGGAATCCAACTCCTGCGGACTCACGCCATAATACAATGCTACATTGGCTAAATTGCGGCAATAGTTGATGTAAGTACTTGAACTTCTGCCGCTGATTGACATCTTTCGCTCCAATAATTTGAACAAATTTTCAAATCCCGAAACATTTTTACATGCTTTTTCTACTCTGGTAAGCGATTTTTTTTCATCTTTAAAACGATTTATTATTAATACTTACAAATGTAAGTATTGTACTTTCCACCTCCGATGGACTTCCACCGGAGGTGGATTAGTGCAACAACTGCTCAGGCACCAGCCCAAGATCTTGCTTCGTTGAAACGTTTAATTTAAACCAAACTATTCTTACATTTAGAAACTATTTATTTTAAAGAGTTGGGCCGAGCGCCTGGCAGCAAAACGTTAG